>NZ_JBAHUR010000014.1 GCF_036689815.1 Magnetovibrio sp. PR-2
CCAAGCCGAAGCGCAAACGGCGGCGCAACAAGCGCAACAAGCGCAACAGTTCAGTTCGCTTGCAAACACAGCCGCTGTTGCGCAAGAGCAGACTTTTCAAGAGGTCCAACAACAATCCGGCAACGCTGACAACGCCGATAATGCCGATACGGCAGATACAGCCGATACGACAGATGAGGGCCAAGACGACGGTCAAGACGACGGCCAGGGCGATAACCAGGGCGATGGACAAGGTGACGGCCAGGGCGACGGCTTAGGAGACGGCCTCGGAGATGGTCAGGGCGACGGCCTCGGAGATGGCCAGGGCGATGGCCTCGGTGATGGCCAAGGTGACGGCCTCGGAGATGGCCAGGGCGATGGCCTCGGTGATGGCCCCGGAGATGGCCAAGGCGAGGGTGATTTCGAATTTGACACAGGATTTGGCACGGACACCGATTACGGTCCGGACACTGGAACCGGCACGGATACTGGGGCAGACACGGGTACCGACACCGACACCGACACAGGTGGTGATGACGACGGTGGCGGAACCGACGATGACGATGGTGATGCACCGAACCAAGCGCCGACGGTGAATAGCGAAATCTTGTCTGATATTTTGGAAGATGCAGCGGCTTTCACGGGGACCGTGACGGGGTCGGACCCGGATAATAGTCCACAAGCTCTGACCTATGCCTTGGGGACTGTCACCGGCGGCAGTGTCACGTTGGATACAACAACGGGCGATTACACCTTTACCCCGACAGCAAACTACAACGGTTCAGCAGGGTTTTCATATACGGCATCGGATGGTGCAGCAACGTCTGATGAGGGCGATGTCAGCTTCAACATCACGGCCGTCAACGATGCACCGGACGTGGCGATGTCTTTTGTAGCGCCCTCGCCAGCCCCGCCCGGCAGTAGCGGGTTGGCCTTTGACGGGTCGAACGATTACGTTGAAATCTCTGACACCAACTACAACAATTTATCTTCCGGTACTGTCGAGGCCTGGGTTTATCTTGATGATTTCGACACCGCCAACATCGTCATGGCGAAGCAAGATGATAACGTCAATACCATGGGTGTGTTGGGTGTTGGCGGGACAGCCGGCAGTTCGTTTTCAAGCACGAGCCAAGGCGCAGTTACTTGGCATGGGCACAATACTGTTGCGGTGGCGGAAAGCACGACAGCCTTGACGGCGGGGCAATGGCATCACATTGCCGTGGTGTACAGCAATACAGAAGCTAGTTTCTATGTCGATGGTTCATGGTCGAACACGGTGAACGGCGACTATTCCATACCCGACGATACGAGCGCCAGCGTGACGACAGCCTTTGGCGGCATTATCGAAAGCGGAAACACACAGCGCGGCACCGAAGCCTTTAAGGGCTGGATGGCCGATGTGCGCATGTGGGATGTGGCACGCACAGCTGCGGAAATCTCCACCAATTACAGCTCGGCTTTAACGGGAAGCGAAAGCGGACTGATCGGCTATTGGAAGATGGACAGTGTGTCCAATGGTTTGATCACGGATTCCAGCACCAACGCCGACGATGGTGTCTTGGGCGGCGCGACGGTGGGCGACAGCGCGGAACCTTCGACGGACGGCATCTATAACGATAGCGTCAGCGAATCGGGCTCATTTACGTTTAATGGTGGGGTGACACATCTGAGTGCGACGGATGTGGATAGTACGGGCACCATAACTTATACGCTTACAGCGACCCCCTCATACGGAACCTTGACCCTCAATAACGTTACATTGAATGTGAGCGATACGTTCACACAGTCGGATTTGGGTTCTAATCTCGTCGCGTATGCTCACTCCGGTGGTTCAACGGCAGATGATTCGTTTAGCTTCACGGCCTCAGACTCAGAAGCCTCTCCGGCAACAAGCGGCACGTATACATTTACCATTGACGTCAATTCATTGGGGACGGGCACATATACGATTGCTTCGGGCGAGGTGTTGAGTATTGCGGGGAATATTACGCCGACAACTGTTGTTAATAACGGAACCTTTGAAGTAACAGCTGGCACAATCACGACACCTTCAACCGTAACCAACAATTCAACGTTGAATATAACGGGCGGGAATTTGAACTCGGCTATCACGAACAGTTCCGGTGGTGTTATCAACATTGATGCTGGTGCTCAATTTGGTTTATTCGGCACGAACATTTCCAATAGCGGCATTATCTATGCAACTGGGGCGGGGCAGGTCACATCACAAAATATTGCCAACAATTCTGGTGGTATCATTGATGTTGCTTCCGGTACGACGTGGCGCGTTGGAAATAACCTTGACCCAATCTTTAGCACAGGCAGCATTGTTCAAGGTCATGGGACCTTTTCCTTGGCAACGTTCAATGGTGCATCCACGACCTATAATGGGATTTGGAATCCGGGAACGGATGGAACCGTTGGCACGCTCAGCATGAGTTCTGTGGATACCTGGAATAACCGTGGCTTTCTCATGAGTTCCAGCACGGTTCTCAATATTGATGTTACCAGTGCTGATAGTGTGGCAGGGACTCAAGGAGGGGGTAACTACGATATCTTGGACTTTACAGTTAGTAATCCTGTTGTCGTAGATGGCACCTTAAATCTCAAGTCTGTTGGGTATACCCCAACCGCGGGAGATACTTTCCATGTCGTGGAATTTCCTACAAATGGTTACGGTAGCGGCACCTTTAGTTCGATCACCCACGATTTCACGACGGGTTATGGATTGGTCGCGACATACAATACAAATAACGTCATGTTGACCGTAGCCACTTCAATCGGCACAGCTGCCAATGATTCATTACATTCGTTTGCAGGCAACGACACCATTGATGGCGGTGCGGGCACGGATAACCTGACGGTTTTGGGGGCTGAGGCCAACTATACATACGGCTTTGATGCCGACGGGGTTTTGACCCTGACGAACTCAGGCGATTCCGACGGTGTGGATACGGTTTCGAATGTGGAAAGCTTGACCTTCACCGATGGCGGTGTCTCCATCACCACTGAAAACGATGAGTTTACCGTCAGCACCAACAACACGGGCCAGCAAGGCGGTTCGGCGATTGCGTTCTTGAATAACGGTGGTCATGTTGTGGTTTGGTATTCCAACCATATGGGGTCCAACGAAATTTACGGACAGCTCTACGATGCTGGCGGTGACACTGTCGGTTCTGAATTCCAAATCAACACAGCCGCCACCGGCAATCAGTTTATGGACGTGCCGAAGGTTCTGGGGCTGCATGATGGCGGGTTTGTCGTGTCTTGGAACGATGACACGATTGATGGCAGCGGCTGGGGCGTTGTGTCCCGGGTATATGATGAGACGGGGATGGGAGGCACCCAATATGTGGTGAACTCCACCACGACGGGGTCTCAGGAACATCCCGCCGTTGCACAAGTCGGCACGAATGAACTGGTTTACGTTTGGGCGGATGGCAACACGGCAACCGATGGCAGCGGTTCGGCAATTGTGGCCCAGCGTTACGATTTATCCGGCAATAAAACCGGCGGTGAGTACGTCATCAATAACGATGTAACAAGCTCTCAAGGCGCGCCGGAAATCACGGATTTGGACAATGGCGGTTATGTCGTGACTTGGCATGACGATAATGCTCTAGACGGCGATTCCTATTCTATCAGAGGGCGGATTTACGACAATTCCCACAACCCCTTGAACACAGGCTTCCAGGTCAACACCCACAGCACTCTGGATCAAACTTATCCCGATGTGGTGGAGCTGGAAAACGGCAACTTCGTGATTGCGTATACCTCCAATAACGTGGATGGAGCTGGGTCCGGGACTTACGGCATCGGCGCGCAAATCTTCACCAATGCCGGAGCGACGGTCGGCTCTGAACTCATTCTCAATTCTACAACGGCAGGAAACCAAGCCACACCGCGCCTTGCTGCGTTGGAAGGCGGCGGGTTCGTCGCCACGTGGGAAGACGGGACGTCCGGCAACGTTTATGCACGCATCTTTGATGCTGCGGGTGCTGGGCAAGGCAACGATTTCCAAGTCAACACCACGACCACCAACACGCAATCGCGCCCCAACGTTGCAGAAACGGCGGACGGTGGCTTTATCGTCACATGGCACACCGGAACCGATGGCGATGTTATGGCGCAGCGTTATGACGAAACGGGCAATAAGGTCGGTCATGCCACATTGACCGGCGATGCGGGTGACAACACGTTCCACATTGCTGCAGGGCAGCTCGGCCTGTCGGTGATTGGCAATGGCGGCAATGACGTTGTGAGCCTGAGCGGGACAGCTGCGGATACGAACATGGTCAAAGTGACGGATGCTGTTGTTTCAGGCGGTGACGCAGACGACATCGTTCTGTTTGGTTCCGCGCTCAGCACCGCGAACACAGATCTGGGCGCTGGCAAGGATACGGTCAAGTTAGGCGACTTCGCCAACACCGAAACCTTCCACAATGTCGAAGAGATCATTGGCGGTACGGCAAGCGATACCATCACCACTGCGACGGCGTGGGCCGTCGGGGACAACGCTGAAGTCGATGGCGGCTCGGGCGTAGATAGTCTCACCATGTCCACCGCGTCCGACAACACCGTTAAGGTCAGGGGTATGGAGTCCATCACCGGCGGCAGCGGCACGGATACGGTTACGTTGGAAGATGGCTCGGACACATTGTCATTGACCAATGTCGAAAATGTTTCAACCAGTGACGGTGATGACAGTCTGACGATCACCAATGCACAATCGGGCCTGTCCATCGATACGAAATTGGGCACCGACAGCGTGACCTTGGGCGATGGCGGGAACACCGTCACCATATCCAATGCCGAAAGCATTACGGGTGGCACCGGGGCCGACAACGTGACTTTGGGTGCTGCGATGAACGGCACGGTCGATTTAGGGGATGGGGCCGATACGTTGAACCTCTTTTCTGCGACCAACAGCATCACGATCACCAGTGTTGAAACCGTCAACGGTGCGGCTGGGCAAGACACGATTGTTGGCGATGCAAATGCCAACGTCATTTCGACCAATGCAGGCAACGACACCATTACCGGCGGTGGCGGTGCGGATAGTTTGACAGGTGGTATTGGGGCGGATGTGTTTAGGTATACAGCGGTTTCAGATTCCGTTGTTGGCAGCGGTGACAGCATTACGGATTTTGCCACGACCGAGGATAAAATTGATATTTCCTCGATTTCTAGCGGTTCGTTTACCCTTGGTACGATCACCAACGCAAGTGGGTTTACCGTTCAGGCGCAACAGACTGGATCTGTAGTCCAATTTGACATTGACGACGATGGTGTTGCTGACATGGAAGTTGATGTTGGCGCCACCACGCTCGCCGTTGGTGACTTCGTGGCTTAATCTTGGGTTGTCCCAAGAATGCTCGTGATTGTATTTCCATTGAGAAATCTTTCATTTCCTTTAAAATCTCCGCAATATGTGATGAAAATCACTTCGTGGTGGGGATGTGCTGCGTATGATCGAAAACATCGCAAGAGAAGCGATACGGTAGAACGCAGACGAATGGAGATGAGTTATGGACGGTTTAACGGATCAGAAAAATCTGGACGCCCGCCTAGAGGGTCATTTGGACACAAGTGTCGAAAACTTGAAATTGGTCAAGCTCGACGATGCCCAGGACGGTCAACTGGTTTTGCCCGGTGACGAAGCGTTTCTGGCGGCTGACTTCGTGCGCGATGGCTATGACTTGATTTTGGACGGCGGTTCCGACGTTGGCCTCATCTTTATCCCCGAATACTTTTCCAGCGATACACCCCCGGCCCTAAATTTGGGCGATGCGGGCATGATTTCTGCGGATTTGGCCGGAAAACTGGCCGGTCCCATGGCGCCTGCGCAAACCGCTCAGATCGGGATTGGGGCTCAACCGACGGTCACAACGGACACCATTGGTGAATCAATCGGCTCCGTCAACGATATTACCGGGACGGTCAACGCCACCCGCGTCGACGGCACCCAAGTGACCTTGGGCCAGGGCGATCCGATTTTTCAAGGCGATGTCATCGAAACGGCGGATGCCAGCAACGTCGGTATTGTGTTTGCGGATGACACGCTGTTCTCGCTCGAAGCGGGCGGACGCATGGTCATGGATGAAATGGTCTATGACCCGGACACGCAAACGGGGGTGTTTGAAACCACCGTGGTCAAGGGCGTGTTCTCGTTTGTCAGCGGCCAATCGGCTAAGGTCGACCCCGACGCTATGGTCATCAACACCCCAAAAACCACCATCGGTATTCGCGGCACGTCCGGCATCGGCAAAACCGGTGTCGAAGAAGAAACGGCCGACGCCGAAGGTCTTGCCGTTTTTGCCGCCGGTACGACGACAGGTGATGGGGCTGAACTGGCCCAAGCGCCCGGCCCGGTGGACTCGTTCGTTTTGATGCCCGATCCCGGCTCCAAATTCGTTGGTGAAGTGGTTATTGGCGGCAAAACTGTGAACACGCCGTTTGGCTCTGTGAACATCGGTGACGGCTTTGTGAGTGATCCTGTGCCGTTGAGCCCGGCGGAAGTGTTGAGCACCTTCGGCGGTGCCATGGTGAACCTGACCAACATTGCAACCAAGCATGCCGAAAACAAAACGCAGCAAGCTGAAAACGAAGCCCGCGAAGCTCAAGACCAAGCCGAGCAACAAAAACAAGAAGCCGAACAAGTCGAAGAACAAGCAGCTGACGCCGAAGCCGAAGCTGCCCAAGCCGAAGCAGATGCCGAGGCTGCTCAGGCCGAGGCCGAAGCCGCCCAAGCCGAAGCCGAAGCCCTAAAAGCCGCGGCAGAAGCCGAACAAGACGCCGCCGCAAAAGCTGAAGCCGAAGCCGCCGCCGCCGAAGCCGAAGCCCGCGCAGCCGAAGCCGAAGTCCAAGCCCAAGCCGAAGCCGAAGCCGCGCAACAAAAGGCGCAAGAAGCCGAAGCCTTGAAAGCCGAAGCCCAGGCGAAATTCGAACAAGCTCAACTGGCTGAACAGCAGGCACAAGAAGCGTTCCAACAACAAGCCCAGGCCAAATCGTTTCAAGAAGCTGTGGTCAAAGATGCTGCACTGCAAAAGCAGATGTTTACGCAGTTTGAACAAACAGGTGAAATTGCCCCCGAACTTGAACAACAGTTTGTGGAACCCGCTGAAGCCTCAGGCGAACAAGACGGGCCAAACAACCCACAAGATGGCGGTCCCGATGCTGGCGACCAAGCCGCTCAGGGGGCATTTGAAGAGGCCATAGCGTCTGGCGGTTCTGAGGAAGATGCCTTTGAAGCCGCAGCCCGTGCCGCTATGGAGGCGGGAGGCGACGAATACGACCCCAACGACCCTGCTGTTCTGGCGGCCCGCGCGGCTTACGAAGAAGCACTAGCCAATGGCGCAACCCCGGAAGAAGCTATGCTGGCTGCGCAAAAAGCGGTTGATCAATTCGAGGTTGAACAACAGCTTCAGGCCAACGCGACAGCTTCTGAGGCGGACAAAACATCTGAAGAGGATGAGGAAAAGACAGAAGAAGACGGTGAAAACGCGGGCCAAAATGAAGGTGATACCGGTTCTGACAGCAATTCAGATTTCTTCTCGAGCTTTGGTGAAACGGAATCTGAAACTGAAGAAAACACCTTTGCCAGCGGAACGCAATCGAGTGGAAGTAGCGCAGGGGCAAACTCCAGTTCAGCTGAGGAGGACACCACAAACAAAACCAAAGTCTCCACGGATGACGATTATGTGGAAACCGACTTCGACCAAACCTATACGATGCCCGATGGCGGCCACTACCAAAAAGGCGGGGACGCCAACACCAACTATTATTTCCACTGGGAAGGTTATTCTGCAGGTGGCGATTACACCATTGAAGACGATGCTGGGGGCTCAAACCAGATGTCGCTCGACACCATGGTGGATATGAAGTTTAAGATTACTGCGGACACGACAACGTCCGGTTCTATGATCGTGTGGGGAAACTATTCTGGCAGTGGGAACAGTTTTGCGGAAATTTCCTACACCGGCATTTCAAAATTCTTGTTGTCCAACGTCACCGTGAACAGTTTCGGCACCAATACGTACGCAACTGAAGAAGGCGGAGACATTCTTAAGCTTTCTGCCCTTTCTGCGGGACAAACCGCTTATGGCATTGCTTTAACGGATGGCGCTGAATCCTACACGATCACTGCGGGGGACCAAATCCTCTTTGCCAACGGGGGTGACGATGATCTGACGTTTGCTCAGACGGGCGATGGCGGCAAAATTTTGGGGAATGGCGGCGCGGATGACTTTTTCATCAACGAATTCACGGATGGGTGGGAGTTTTTAGGCGGATCGGATTCGTCGAATGACACGTTTACATACTCACACGCCTCTACCAACGTGACCGATTCTCTGTATGTCTACTTCGACGATGAAGAGGTCTATGTTCGCGACAGCGGATCCACCAAGCACAATAAACTTGAAATTGACAAGTACGACGACTTCACGGCGTCGAACCAAGCCGATCAAATCCATGTTTATGGCGGGTCCTACAACAAAATCTATGGCGGCACCGGTGATGACACCTTCAAAGCTGATGCGGACATGTTTACGTCCTCTAGCTTCAGCTTGTTAGATGGGGGGGCTGGCGGCGCAGATTCCTTGTCTGTCCAAGTCGCGAGCTCGACCGCTTTTGATCTTTCGGACTACGATGCAAAATTCACCAATTTCGAAACCGTGACCATCACGGGAAGCAGTGCCACGAACAGTATTAGCGTAACGGGTCAAACTTCAACGGCAACGACGTTTGTCGGCAGTAATTATGCCGATACCATGGTGGGTGGTTCTGCTGTGGATACGTTTGTCGGTGGGGCTGGCTTTGACACCTTAACCGGTAATGGTGGGGCCGATATCTTCAGCTACAGTGGTACAAGCCACGGCCAAGATACGATCACGGATTTCACCTCGGGAGCGGATAAGTTCAGTTTTGATAGCACCGCCTTTAGCGGATCGAATAACGCCGGCACGTTGGATAGCATTCACTTTGTATCGGGTTCGGGCGCTGTCGCTGCAGCTAGTAACGATTATTATATCTTCGATACCTCGACCCATATTTTGTATTACGATGCCGATGGCAACGGCACCGGCGCACAAATCGGAATCGCGGATCTTTCATCGAACGGCGGTTCCGTTGCCGCAACGGATATCGTGATGTCTGCTTAGGCCCAGACCGTTCGCTGGTTTCTGATGCGAATCCACTCTGAAAATGCATAGCTAGGCTGCACAAAACTCAAAAAAACCGAGTTTCTATAATTAGTTACACTTTGTTAGGGATTGTTCTTTATTAACGGAAGGTAACTGAATATATTGAGGCCAAGAGTGCCTCATTGGTGTGGTTAGGGTCTGTCGTGAATACCTTGAAATTGTTCAAAAGAACGCTGCTGGGCAGTGTCTTCGTTCTTGGGCTATCTGCACACGCAGAAGCCGGGCCGCTTTTGGACCAAATTACGGATTTAATGGCGACGCACGAACGTATTCGTGCGGCTGAAGCCGATGTCGCACAGGCGCGCTCCAACTTGGAAGTGTCAAAGGGGGATTACTTCCCAACTTTGAGCACCACGGCCCTTTGGGGCAGCGAGAAAATCGCCACCCGCAACAAAGGCAGCACCCAAACTGAAACATCGATGATGGCGAAAGAAGTCGATCTGACTTTGACCCAAAAGGTGTTTGATTTCGGCGTGACCGACGCCGCTGTGAACAGCTCAAAGCTCACGGTGGACCAAACCCTCGCGACATTGGAACAGACTCGTCAGGCATTGCTGCTTGAAGCGTTGAGTGCTCAACTCAACCTCGCCAGTGCCAAACGCGTCCTGGACCATCAGGAAAGTTCCGAAAGCTCCATCAAGCGTCAAACCGAACTGGAAGACGCGCGTGTGCAGCGCGGTTCCGGTTTTTCGACAGACGTCTTGCAAGCCAAAACGCAATTGGCCGGTGCCCAAGCCGCCCGCGTGCGTGCCCAAGGTGCTTTGAAGCAGGCTTTCAACCGCTATCGCGCGGTCTTCGGTTTCATCCCCGATAGTGTGGATGATTTGGAAATTCCGAATTTGGCTGGATTATCGCTGCCCCAAACGGAAGGTGAGATCGTGGATTTGGCCTTGAAAAACAATCCGCAGGTGTTGGTTCAAGCCATTGCTGCCGACATCGCGGATGCTGACGTGAGCAGCAGCTTTGCCAGCGGTTATCGTCCGGCGGTTGAGGCCATTGCCGAAACCAAGAAGAAAAAAGACGTGTCCGGCACGGCAGGGAATAAAACCGAGCATATGCTTAAGCTTGAAGCGACTTTTGACTTCAACTTTGGCTGGACCGCTTCAAACACCTTGCAGGCTGCCAAACACGGCCACTCGGCTGCGGCTAGCCGTTTGAAAGATACCCGCGACACCATCGAAGAGCAGGCCCGCAACGCTTGGCAAGCATTGGAAACGGCGATCGATAACGCTGACTTCTTGCGTAACCAAGCGAACATCGCTGGAGAATTCCTGGAATTGGCCCGTAAAGAACGCACTTTGGGCCAGCGCTCCTTGATTGACGTGCTGTCTGGCGAAACGGCTCACATCAACGCATTGGCTGCGGCGGATCGGGCGGAAACCGATGTTGCCATTGCCAAACTCACCTTGATGAATGTGATGGGCCATTTGGACACTTCCGTGATCCAGTAAGCATGCTAAAGTATGTCCCCTAAGGCGGTTTTTTCTTTTACTTAGCGGGAGTTGTCGTGCGCGAACTCTTCATCCGTTTGAAAGCTTACCCCTCCGTTACCGTTGAGTTGGCTGCGGCTTCGCTGTTCGCCAATCTGTTGGCATTGGCCTCGCCGCTGTTTGTTATTCAAGTGCTTAACCGGTATGTCGCCCATGGGGTGGATTCCACCCTGTTTACGTTGACGGCCGGCGTGTTGATTGCCATCGCCTTCGAAGTTGCCTTTCGCCAAATCCGCCTCACCATCGCAAACGCCTTGTCGCAACCCTTCGACCGCAGCAATGCCGAAGCCGCCTATGACAGCCTGACGCAAGCCCAGGCGGATGTTATGGCGAGGATGAGCGCGGGGCAAAAGCGTCAAGCCGCGGGGGCCGTTGACGCCGTTCAACAGGCTTACAGCGCGCCCAACATGGCGGCGTACTTGGATTTGCCGTTCTCTCTGGTCTTTTTGTTGGCCTTGGCTTTGTTAAGCCCGCCTTTGGCAGGGGTTGCGGTGATCTTCGTCATATTGGTAATTGTGCTGGGGTGGTTAAGCTTAGGGGCAATGAAATCTCCGACCGAAGCGTTGCAGGGCCAAATGAGCACGCGTCAGGGCCTGTTGGATTCAGCCATTATGGACGTCGACACGGTGCGTGCATTTAATGGCGCAGGTTTTTTGACCAAACGCTGGCGTCAAACACAAGACGCTTTGGCTGAAATTCGCGCCACAATTGCGACGCGCCAGGGGCGCTCTCAAAACTTCACCCAAGGAATCCAGGCACTGATGTCCACGTCCATCATTGCCACGGGGGGGATGTTGGTGGTGTCGGGAAACTTGGACGTTGGTTTGTTGATCGGAGCAAATATTTTGGCGGCCAGAACGTTGGCGCCGATTATCCGTGTCACACAAACAGCCAGCGTCATGGCCACCGCGAACACGGCCCGCACCACATTGGAAAATTTAATTAAGCTTCCGCGAGAATCTAAGCAGGGCTCGGCCCTGGGCAATTACAAAGGCGGCATGGAGTTCAAGGATGTGGCCTTCGTTTATGCGGGGCAGCCGACCCCCTTGTTTGAATCGCTCAACCTGCGATTAGAACCCGGTGCGCTGTTTGTCGTCTCGGGGACCAACGGGGCGGGGAAAACGACCTTGTCGCGCCTGCTGGCGGGTTTGTTGATCCCATCGCGCGGGCAAATTTTGGTTGATGGCGTGGATTTGGCACAGGTCGCACCGGAATGGTGGCGCCGTCAGATCATTTATTTACCGCAAGAGCCCAGCTTTTTCTCCGGCACGGTGCGAGAAAACATCTTGGCGTTCAACCCGGATTTAAGCGAGGCAGACCTCAATTCCGTTATCCGCGATGCGGGCTTGGAAAAGTTCTTCGCTGCGTCGCGCGAAGGTTTCGAAATGGCCTTGCGCGGTGGTGGCAAGAATCTCCCCGTGGGGATTCGTCGGCGATTGGCCTTGGCCCGTGCCATGGCCGTTGACGGCCGTTTGGTGATTTTGGATGAGCCATTAGAGGGCCTCGATAGTGAAGGCGCCCAGCAAATTGGACAGTTGATGAGTACCCTGTCGAAAAAAGGCTGCACGATTATTGCGTTTTCACACGATCCGAACATCATCAAAGGTGCGAAGTATATTTTGGATCTGAACTCCAAGCCTGTGCCGCGGGTGCTTCAACGCAATGAACAAAACGGCACGCCTTCCCCCACGACGAGTGCGCAACCCGCAGGGCAGGAGAGCGCTTAACATGAAAAAACCGGAATTGGACATCAGCCGCGAAACGCACTTGTTTTTGATCACCATGATTGGTGCGTTTTTCCTGTTTTTCATATGGTCGTTTGTCGGCCGCTTGGATGTGGTCAGCTTTGCCCAAGGCGAAGTCGTGCCATCGTCCCAAGTTAAAACCGTGCAGCACTTGGAAGGTGGCATCATCGCCGATATTTTGGTGCGTGAAGGCGACCGGGTGAAGGCCGGACAGCCTTTGGTCGCCTTGGAAGCCACAGCCAGCGGTGCCGACGTGCAAGAGTTGAGCGTACGCATGACGGCTCTCATCGCCGATATTGCCCGCCTGCAGGCCGAAGTGGACAATACCGAGATTGTCTTTCCCGAAGGTTTTGAAGCCGAACATTCTATCGCCGCACGTCAAGCCGTTGCCATGTATGACAACCGCAAGCGTCAGTTTGAAAACGATCTGGCGGGTCAGGTCGCTTTGATCGAACAGCGTTTGAACGAAAGCGGTGAAATTCAGGCGCGCCTGGCCAACACGCGCGAAAAGCTCACGTTGCTGCAAGAACAGGTCGCCATCAGTGAAGACTTGCTCAAAGACGACCTCACCAACCGCATGCTCCACCTGAACTTGCTCAAAGAAGTCGCAAACCTAGAAGGCATGATTTCTGAAGACACTTCGGCAGAAAAACGCCTGGCTGCGGCTATTGAGCAAGAGCGTCTGAGCAAGGAAGGTATCGAAAACCGTTTTCGGATTGAGGCGCGCCAGGAACTGGATGATAAAAAACGGTCTTTGGAAGAGTTCACTAACCGTGTGCGCAAGTTCGAAGACAGTTTCCAGCGCTCCGTCCTCACATCACCGGTCGAAGGTGTGGTGATGACCCTTCATGTTGTGACCAGGGGCGGTGTGATCCAGCCGGGTGGTGCCGTCGTTGATGTGGTGCCGATGGGAGACGCCATGGTGGTTGAGGCTCAGCTTCCCCCCCAAGACGTGGGCTACGTCCATGTGGGTCAGCCTGCGCGCGTGCAGCTGGCTTCGGCGGATGGTGGGCGCTTTGATCACTTGAACGGTACAGTGTCCCATATCAGTCCCGACACAGTCGAAACACAAGACGGCAGCACCTACTACAAGGTTCGCATCAAGACGGATCGTGATCACTTCCGCTCGGGTGGCGAAACCTATCGTTTGGTGCCCGGGGTCCAGGTGATGTGTTCCATCGTCACGGGCTCTCGCTCGGTGATGGACTATATGGCATCGCCTTTTATTGGGTCGTTCTCGACGGCGATGCAGGAACGCTAAAGCGCACTTTCCCCAAGGCCCACCAGAGCGCGATTGTCGAAAGGGCCGACACGTAACCGTCCAACGCATAGTGCCAACCCAAATGTACCGACCCGACGATGATCAGGCCGGCGTACCCCCAGGCCAGAAGGCCAAAGACACGGTGATAGGACTTTGCCAGCAGAGCCAACAAAACGACTTGCGCCACATGTAAGGACGGCATGGCCGACAAACCCTCAAATTGACCGTTGATGCCCTGGAAGGCTTGTAACAGGCTTTCTTGCAGCACAATTGCGGTCAGGGGCTCTTTGGCATGGAGCGCGTAGAGACGCTCCATCAAAGGGGCGAGGCCAAAATCATCGTCGTGGATGGCTTCGACATAACAAGGCCCTGCCGAAGCCAATGCAGCGGCAAGAAATGCGCCCAAGACAATCCACAACAAAGCATGCGCCACAATAAAACGCATGCGGCGTTCAGGGTTGGGGTCGAAATACAAGCACGCAAACGGTGCGGAGAAGATCACCACAAACCAGGTGCCGTAAACCCAGTCGATGAACGCCGTGCCCGTGTCAGAACCGAAAACTGCCCACGTGATGCGCCAAGGGTCAATGCCTCCATGAAGGGTTCTGTCCCAGGCGGCAAAAGTGCTATCCCACGAAAAGGGGTCGATAAACGGGATAATGGATTTGAACGAAACGAAGGCGGTCATGAACGGGACGAACAAAACGACAAACAGGCTTAGGCGCACGATCCGGCCGGGCTCAATCAAGGTTTTGAGCGCGCGCACCACTTGGGCGCTGAGCGGGTCTAAAGGATTGTGCCAAAACACGTTGCGCACCACCAACCAGATCGATCCGACCATGAACGTCAACGTGAAAAAGGCACCGACCCGATGAATCAGGTAAGGCACATAATGTGCGTTCACCAAGCTGTTGAAGTTGGCGTATCCGCTGAGCATGGCTGACGGCCGGTCCGTTAACGCTTGCACGGTGATTTCCGCGATGACGATGAAACTGGGGACCAAGATCAGCAGCGGTAGAAATTCCCGCATGGTGGCCCTAAGCCTCAACACATCAAAGTGCGCAAGCCATGTTTTTGAAAGGGTTGGTGTGTGTGTTTGTGGATCAGACATATCGCAGTTTGAATAAGGAATGGACGTCCGCACGTTAGCATTTCTGTGCGATTAACGACAGCTTGGTTCTCCTGCAAGAACGCGTCGGTAGACATCCCACTTGGCACCGGCAATGCCCCAGGGCTCAAACGCGCCTAAAAGCTGGTAGAGATGCTTTGGCGGCCCGTCGGAACTGTCTAAACAATAGGATTGGCGGGGAGACGCATCTGTGCGGGTGACCCGAACAAGCCAGTTGGGCGCGTCGGTGGAGATGTGGTCGAAACGGATATATTCGAATGTATGGTCTTGGTCGTGACGGTTGAGGTAATCCAGAACCATCTGGACACGGTAGGGATGATCGCTCGCGATGCGCACGGTGGAGGACGGCTCTGCGTTCAAAATCAGCGCATTCGCTTGGCTATATAGCCCGCGCCGTGTGTCTTGAAATTGAATGACGGACCACGCGTTTGCGCCGATGAAGGTTAAGAGAATGAGGCCGAACACCGCACTGGCCAGTGTGGACGCCCGGCGCAGTTCCGCCCCAACATCCGCACCAAACAGGCAGATGAACGCAAATTGCGGCAATACGTAACGGGCGAACGGAACGTCCGGTTGGTTGAGGGCTAAATAAAGTGCGGAAACCCCGCCCCATAGGGACAGATAAAGCCAAACGCGCGGGTTCGCGCGTATAAACAACCACAACAGACCGCCGACGATAAAGATCAGCAAAAGTCCGGAATGCAGCCGGGCCATGTCCGTGCCGAAACCGCCTGCGGAATAACTGACGATGTTGTCCCATGCCCCAATAAAGCAGCCCTGGTCCGGACAGAACCAGGCCCGTCCACCGAACCAATCGACGCTGGCCTTTTGTTTCATGCCGTATATGACCAAGCCGAAGATCAGGCCTAAGACACCTGCGGACGGTGCGCCGAAACGCAGGGTTTGGTGCAGCGATAAAAAAAAGCCGTTGCCTGCCTGCATGCGCCCCAAGCCGAAGGCGACGGTCATGAAAAAGACGATGGGCAGAATGGCGAAATGCGACAGGGTCCCCAGCCCCACGGCCAGGGCAAACAGCCAGCGATACGGGCTGGTTTCATGTTCGGCGCGATCGACGGCGCCAAAGGCGATGAAGCTGAACAGAACCATCAGACCGTAGCCCCGGGCTTCTGATCCAAAATGGACTAAGGGATACAGAACGGCGGCTAGCAACATGGCCGTTAACACCCGTCCAGGGCCGCCACGCGCAACCGCCCACCCGGCGGCGATGATGGATAGCGTCCCGCCCACGACCGACAACAGGCGGTACTGCCAAGGTTCGCGGTCCGGTCCCGCCAGGTAAAGATAGAGGGTGTTCAGCGGGTGATTGTTGTCGTGGATGACGGCCCAAAAGGCTTCGTGCCACGCGGACATGGTGGCGGCTAGGTTCAGGGACCAAATCTCGTCTTGCCACAAATCACCGCCGGCACTTTGCAACCGAAGGGCAAAGCCCATGAGAACGATCAGCACCGCTAAAAGAGCGTGCTTGGCCGTAAATGGGTCTTGCAGGTGTTTTGGGCGATGCGACGCCATGTGTGTCCCTTCCTCTCCACCTTCGATAGAGAAGCGGAAGGACTACGGAATTGCAAGTGTTGATAGCTTTTGCTGCGGCTTAACCGACCACATCGTCTCCAACGAACGGGTTGGTCGCGCGTTCTTCGCCGAACGTACCTGCGGGACCGTGGCCGGGAATGAACGTGATGTCGTCCCCCAGCGGCCAAAGCTTGGTGGTAATGGACGCAATCAAGTCCTGGTGGTTGGAGCGATCAAAGTCTGTGCGGCCGATGGAGCCTTTAAATAAGACATCACCAACTTGAGCGATTTTTTCGTTCTTGTGGACGAAGATAATGTGCCCCGGTGTATGGCCTGGGGTGTGGTACACGTCGAGCGTCTCAGCACCAAACGTGATTTGATCGCCTTCCGCAAGCCAGGCGTTGCCGGAGATGTTCTCCCCGTCCGTGATGCCGAACTGGGGGCCGCGCTCGGTCACGGCTGTGGTGAGGTATTCGTCGTCGTGGTGCGGGCCGATGATGGGCGCTTCGGTGTGTTCCGCCAACTTCATGGCACCACCCACATGATCGAAGTGCCCGTGGGTGAGCAAAATCTTTTCGATCTTGATGCCTAAGCCTTCCACCGCGTCTTTCAGCGCGTCGACATCCCCACCGGGATCAATGACGACGCCAACCATGGTGTCTTCGTCCCACATAACGGTGCAATTTTGTTCAAGAGGGGTCACGGGGATGACGGCGACTTTGAGGGTCATGACAGGGAAACTCCAGATATCCGAACGACGAGCAGGTCATATTAGCCACTATATAGCGGTCTTATGGCGCGGCGGCTATTGGATTTTCATGTGAACAACGCTTACAAAAATTCTTTGAGCAAGTTGTCGAGATCTTTTAGGCTAAAGGGCTTTTGCAGGACTTTGGTCCCGCCGGCTTTTTTTGCCACTTCCAGATAATCATGGGTCAGTGTGCGCCCGCTCCGACCTCTTTGGTGGTGTAGAACGGATCGAAGATGTGATCAACGGTTGTTTTGCTCATGCCGACGCCTTGGTCTTGAACGGTGAGCTTGGCATAGGGTTCGGATGCTTTGAGATCAAAGATAGGGTTGCAGACCTCAGATCCATCAACATCGGACAGAGAAATCGACATTTTTCCCTTTCCATCAATCATGGCGTCGCGGGCATTTGTCGCCAAATTCATCATGACAGAAGTCATAGCCGATTCATCAATCATGGCATCGGCGCTTATGTTCGAAAAGTTGTATTCCAAGCGAAGCGTAGAGGGCAGGGCCGGGCGGACGACGTCTAGGATGCGCTCCATCATGTCTTTAACATTGACCTGCTTGCGGTTGGGTTCGGCTTCGCGCGCGAAACTGACCAGGGGTTGCAGGACATCTCGGGCGCGCTCGGCGGCTTCGATGACCTTCTCGAACCGCTTGGCTTGTCGGCTGCCTGGCTCTAAATCCTTTTGGATCACTTCAGAAAGCCCAAGCACAGGCATGAGCATGTTGTTGATGTCGTGGGCAATGCCACTGGCCAGCTGACCGATGGCGGCGACCTTTTGGGCTTGGAACAGCTGGTTTTCGATTTGTACTTTTTCTGTGATGTCGACTATCGACACAGGGATGGAGCGAAACCCTTCAATGGTTTTGGGAATTCGGTAGGTGATAATGGCGTCAATGGAGGCGCCGTCTAGGGTTTTGAAATTGGCCTGAGCTTTAAATTCATCGTCTTCATCCCAGATGGCTTGCAAAGACTGTTGAAAGACCTGAATGGCGTTGTCACCAAACGTCTTGTGAGCGGTCGACCAGTTGTTGCTTTAACTGCTCGCGTTCTTGAGCCTCCAGAGGCATCCAGCGCCTGATGAGAATAAAGAGGACAAGGATGCCCGCCGCCACGTTTACCATTTTGGGTAAAATGATCAGTTCAGGCTGGCCCAGGAGCTCATGAATGGAGGCCGGTAAAAGACCAAATAAGGAGTTGAAAAACAATCCGAAGTAGACGCTTTCAAATACGGTGCGAAAGGCGTCGATGGACAGAATGAACAATAGCAGAATAAGCAACTTATTGGTCGAGGGAACTTTTCTCAACCGAATGAGGTAAATGCTCAAAATCACGAACCAAAGGATCGTGAGAACCCAGTATGACATAGGCGTAATGAGCTCAAACATGATCCCTCTCGACAATGTTTGAAAGTCGGCTGTGTGCTTCCCCTTTTCAAATGATATGATTAATTTGAGCGTTCTGCAAATTCAATCGCGGGCCCTAGTGCTTGAGGACCGCTGCGTTCTTGCCCTGACAGCTGAGGGAAGAAAAGTAAGTCGTGACATCATCGATGTCTTGCTCGTTCAGCTGAAAGGTTTGATTTTGCATAATCGGGTGTGTTCGTTTAGCTTCGGTCGCGTGGATTTGGTCGTTCATGGCGCTCATGCGGAACAGTTTGATCTGTTTCTTTAGGTATGTCTTATCCTGTCTGGCCAAGTTAGGGATGTAAGCACTTGCGCTGACGCCGTCTGTTTCATGACAACCAAAACAGCGCGATGCAATTTTGGGTGCTTCTGCCTGAGTTATCTTGGATGAGCGATTGCTCTGATCAGAAGGTTGGCATGGCATCCGAGTGAGGCTGTCCACCAGCAATCCGATGTCGTCATCGCTTAACGTAACGGCAACCAAAGACATTTTGGGGTCGCGGCGTGCGGGGAACTTTTCGCGCAGGTTTGCGAACTGGGCATTCTTCAGGTGAGAGGATGCGCCTTGGAGGGTGTGCTTAAAATTGCGCAATTGACGGCGCAGATATTCGGACTTTTGTCCTGCGATGGTGGGGAAGCCTGGCTCTTTGCTGATGCCACCTGCCCCATGGCAGTGAAAACAGTCTTGAAGGATTTTTGATATGCCCGCTTGGCCGGTTTGAAGGTCCTCTGCGTGTGCCGTCATGACGAGGCTCGAGAGGGCTAATCCAATGACAATAATGACAATTTTTCGCATGTGCTTCTCAACATCCTAGAGTCGAAAGGCAACGATACCTCCCCCCTTGGATTCGCGCAAATCTGTTGAAGTTTGCTGTCCGTGGAGCTTAACGCATTGATCTTAAAATACGCTATGTCTGTTTATATGATGTATGGCGATTGTGTTGGGGGGCGTTGTCGTGGCAATTCTTACCAGCTGGCATCTTCGACAATGGAAGAAATCAGGGCTTGGATTTCTTCGACGGCTTGCTCGGACCCTGGTTTTCCCGTGGGGATTTTATAGGTGATGTGAACCTCACCTGGGTTCTCAGGTAAGGTGTAAACCCCGATGGTGAAGGGGCACAAAACGATGTTCGCGGGATCAATGCGGGCCAATTTTTGTGAGATGGCGGCAGAGCAGAATTCGTAAATCTCAGCTTTGTCGTACACGCCTTTCGTATAGCCAAAAGCAGGTCCGGTTCGGTTCAGCATATCGCTGGCGGGCAGGACGTGGGCAATGTTGATGCCTTTGCCAATGATGGCTTCCTTCACCGCAGAAGAGGTGTCCTCAAACGTGCCCTCAACCGTCGTCGAGACGATGGTCGTTTCACCGGCGTGGGCCATGGGAGAAACGACAAAAAGGGCGAGTGCTAAAATAATACATACGGATTTCGTCATGACGTTTCCCAGTCAAACCATGGATTGAATGCTCGAAGGTGCTACTATCTGTGCACATGTGATAGTGTAATTCCGCTTAGAGATCTTTAGCAACATTGCAAGGCCCCAAACATGGAACTCGCCCCCTTTACGCCCTACATGAGCAAGCCCACACCCGAAAGCCGTCAGGCGCTTTCGCGCCAGCTCATGAACCCGGCCGACGACTTGACCGACCAGATTATCCAAGGTCTGGTTGAGATCATCGCCATGGAAGGCCCGACATTGTCGCTGCGCGCGTTCACGCTGTACGCCAAAAAAGGCGGCTTGAGCAAACTGAGTGGGGAAGCGGTGCGCCGCTTCATGATAGCGTTGAAAAAGGGTGTCAAAGACAAAAAGATCCTCATGGAACTCGACACCAATACGCAAAACCCGCAAGCCCTGTTGTGGCTGCCTTCTATGAAGCGCGTCGTCCTGCGCGAATACGCCAACCGTGGGTTCGACGAGATTCCGGCATCGGAATTGGCAGAGGTCATGGTTGAAGTCGCGGCGGAAGTCGGCGAAGACAAGGCGAAGCTCTACGACGCCATGGCAAAATTCTATGGCCTCAACCATCTGCCCAAAAGTGCGCCAGCGCGTCTGGATGTTGTTTTCAAAGAATACCTGACCTGATGGCCGTTAGGGCTTTTGGGTGACTTCAGCCCACAAATCATACGCCCCCGATTTCGTGATGGTGGCTTCGACCATGTCGCCGGGTTTGAGGTCCGTTGCGCCATCCAAAAACACTTGGCCGTCAATCTCGGGGCTATCGGCGTATGAGCGTCCGACCGCGCCGTCTTCGGTGATGTCATCAATCAAGACCTCCATGGTCTGGCCGAGGCGATCCAAAAGTTTGCGCTCCGAAATCTCTTGGCTGAGCTCCATCACGCGTTCCCAGCGGCTGAGTTTGTCGTCCGCGTCCACGTGATCGGGCAGGTCGTTGGCTTGTGCACCTTCGACGTTTTCGTATTGGAAGCACCCAACCCGGTCCAGCTGGGCGTCTTCTAAGAAATCCAGCAGGGTTTCGACGTCTTCCTCGGTTTCGCCGGGGTAGCCGACGATGAAGGTCGAACGGATGGCGATGTCGGGGCAGATGGTGCGCCAGTCCTCAATGCGTTCTAAGACTTTTTCCGCATGCGCCGGGCGGGCCATGGATTTTAAGACGTTGGGGCTTGCGTGTTGGAAGGGGATGTCCAGATACGGCAAGATTTTACCGTCCGCCATCAGCTCAATCACGTTGTCCACGTTGGGATAGGGATAGACGTAGTGCAAACGCACCCACACGCCCAATTCGCCCAAAGCTTCGGCCAAGTTGAACATGTCCGCCGTCACACCGCGTCCGCGCCAATCGCTTTGGGCGTAACCCAGATCAAGGCCATAGGCGCTGGTGTCTTGGGAAATGACCAGCAGTTCTTTGACGCCGCTGTCAACCAGACGTTCAGCTTCCGCCAGGACGTCGCCCACCGGGCGGCTGACGAGCGGCCCGCGGATGTCGGGGATGATGCAGAATTTGCAGTGGTGATTGCAGCCTTCTGAAATTTTCAGATAGGAATAATGGCGCGGCGTCAGCTTCATGCCTTCGGGCCCGACCAAGTCCACAAACGGATCGTGCAGGGGCGGCACGGCGTCGTGCACGGCTTCGACCACCTGTTCGTATTGGTGTGGGCCGGTGACCGACAAAACATTGGGGGCGACTTCGCGAATGGCGTTTTCGTTGTTGCCCAAACACCCGGTCACAATCACGCGCCCGTTTTCGGCCATGGCTTCGCGGATGGCTTCCAGGCTTTCTTCGCGGGCACTGTCGATGAAGCCGCAGGTGTTGACCAAAACCACGTTGGCGTCTTCGTAAGCCTCCGTGATTTCATAGCCTTCGGCCCCCAGCTTGGTGAGGATGCGTTCCGAATCGACCAAGGCTTTGGGGCAACCCAGCGAGATGATTCCAACTTTTGGCGGCGTTTTCTGATCCATCAAGACTATATATGACCTCTGTTGAGGGCTGTAAATAGCCGCTTTTTTGGTTTTTGATTGACCGAAGCCGTGAATACGGGCGTAATTTTTCCTTCATCATAGTCCGAGTTGTGGTCCTGGGGGGATCCGGGCTGAAAAGATTTCGACATTGAGGGAAGGAGCGCCCCGAACATGCAATGGCTTGATGACTACTTTGGCGTAACCGCCAGGGGCAGCACAATTCGCACGGAAGTCCTGGCGGGTCTCGCCACGTTTTTGACCATGGCTTACATCATCGTCGTCAATCCGGCGATTTTGTCCGACGGCGGGCTTGATTTTGGGGCGGTTTTTGTCGCCACCATCATTGCCGCCATCGTCGGCACCACCATTATGGGGGCTTGGGCCAATTGGCCGGTGGCCTTGGCGCCCGGCATGGGGCTCAACGCCTTTTTCACCTACGGCATTGTGCTGGGCATGGGACAAACTTGGTCCGTGGCTTTGGGCGCCGTGTTCGTCAGTGGTGTGCTGTTCTTGATCCTTTCGCTGACGGGGTTGCGCGAATGGGTGATCAACTCAATTCCGAAATCCTTGAAGCTCGGCATTGGGGCGGGCATCGGCATGTTCTTGGCGATTATCGGCTTGAAAAACGCCGGGGTTGTTGTGGCCAACGATGCGACCTTGGTGGGCTTGGGTGATTTTGTCAGTTATCCGGTGCAGCTGTTCTTGCTGGGCTTTGTGATCATGACGGTGTTGGATCGTCTGCGGATTCCAGGCGGCATTGTCATTGGCATCATTGTTGTGTCTGTCATCGGCTGGGTCACGGGAACGTCCGATCTGGCGGGCATTGTCGGTCCGGTGCCAAGCCTTGAGCCCACCATGTTCAAGCTCGACATCACAGGCGCGCTAACGGCAGGCATGATCGGTGTGGTCTTTGCGTTGCTGTTTGTCGACTTTTTCGACACGGCCGGAACACTGACCTCGGTCGCCAACATTGCCGGAAAAATCGGTGAAGATGGCAAGATTGAAAACATCGGCAAAGCCGTGATCAGTGATTCCGTCGCCACCTGCGTCGGCGCGCTGTTCGGCACGTCCAACACCACGTCCTATATCGAAAGCGCTGCGGGCATCAAAGAAGGCGGGCGCACGGGGCTCACGGCCATTGTGGTCGCGATCTTCTTCTTGCTGTGCTTGGGCTTTGCGCCTCTGGCCAAAAGCATTCCGGCCTATGCGACGGGTGCGGCGTTGGTGTTTGTGGCCACGCACTTCATGCGCAACGTTTTGGACATCGATTGGGATGATGTGACGGAATACGCACCGGCTGTTCTGGCTGCGATTTTGATGCCGCTAACGTTCTCCATCGCCAACGGCATCGCCATCGGCTTTATCGTCTACGCCATCGCCAAAATCGCTTCGGGCCGCACGGCGGACGCCAATCCGGCGGTTTTGCTGGTCGCTGCTCTTGGTGCTGCGCACTATATCTTTGGGTAATGGAAATGACAGAGAAGTACTTCATTTCTGCCAATGAGCTTTTGGAAGATTCCTTCAAGCTCGGCCACCAGATTTTCGACGATGGGTTTCGGCCCGATTACATCGTCGGGATCTGGCGGGGTGGCACGCCGGTGGGCATCGCGGTGCAAGAGCTGTTGGAATATCGCGGTGCCCCGTCGGACCACATCTCCATTCGTACCTCCTCGTACACAGGCATCGAACAGCAATCGGATGACATCCGCGTGCACGGTTTGCACTACATCATCGAAAACGCCAATGCCGAAGACAGCATGCTGATCATCGACGATGTGTTTGACAGTGGACGCAGCATCGATGCGGTGATTAAGACCATTCACAAGCTGTCACGGGCCAACACGCCCAGCGTGATAAAGACCGCAACGGTGTACTACAAACCGACCAAGCGCAAAGTCGATATCACGCCCGATTACTATGTGCACGAAACGGACAAGTGGTTGGTGTTTCCCCACGAGCTTGACGGTTTGACGGACGCAGAAATCATGGCGAACAAACCAGCCGCAAAGGGCTAATCCCCCCGCTCAGAAGTGTGCTAAAATACGCACATGGGACAGATGCTGAGCTTGCTCAAGGAAGGAGACCGCCGCACCACGGGCCGTGTGATGGACGCCGTTCGTCTGGCCGTGGGCAAATCCGAATACGTGGATGAACTGGTGGACCTTCTGGCCCATTCCAACCCAGCCGTGCGCATGCGTGCGGCGGATGCGCTGGAAAAGTCCACGGTTCAGCATGCTGATTTGTTGGCAAAGCACAAAGACCACCTGTTGGAGGTGGCGGAAATCGCCACCCAAAACGAAATCCGTTGGCATTTGGCGCAAATTCTCACGCGCTTGGATTTGCACGCTGAAGAAATGACGGACTTGGCAGAGGTCTTCGGTCGCTGGTATCGCCGCGCCGACAGCCGCATCGTCAAGGCCTCCGCCCTCCAGGGGCTGGTTGATTTGGCGGTGCGCGATCAGATGTTTTTGGACGAAGCGTTGCAGATGGTGGACGAAGCCTTAAAAAGCCCCATCCCTGCGTTGAGTGCCCGGGCGAGAAAGCTCATTGGCACATTGCACCGGCTCAAAGCCGATTAACCCTTGATTGGCGCGCCCTTTGGGCTACAAATAGCGCCTCAATTTCAAAAGATGGACGAACATTATGAGCTCCAAAGGCGATAAAAAAAGCATCTACAAACCGCGCCCCATTTCCGGCTTCCTGGAATGGCTGCCTGAAGTGCGTCTGGTGGAGCAACGCTGGCTGGATGAAATCCGCGATGCGTTCGAAAGCTATGGGTTTAGCTCCATCGAAACCCCGTCCGTCGAAGAAGTCGAAGTTCTGGCTGCCAAAGGGGGCGACGCAGACAAAGAAATCTACGGCCTGCGCCGCTTGGCCGCCGAGCCGGGCGAAGAAGACGGTGGCCGTCTGGCCCTGCACTACGACCTGACCGTGCCCATGGCGCGTTATGTGGCCCAGCACTTCGGCGATTTGGTGTTCCCGTTCAAACGCTATCAGATGCAGCGCTGCTGGCGCGGCGAACGCCCCCAAGAAGGCCGCCTGCGTGAATTTTATCAGTGCGACATCGACGTCGTCGACATGGACGAAGTCTCGTTGCACTTCGATGCTGAAATTCCGGAAATGACCTTGGACGTCTTGCGCCGTTTGGACGTCGGGCCGGTGCACTTGCACATCAACAACCGCAAAATCTTGCAAGGCTTATACCAAGGCCTGGGCATCGAAGACGTGGTGAACGCCATTCGCATCGCCGACAAAATGGACAAAATCGGCCCCGAAGGTGTTCTTGACGGTTTGATTGAAGAATTGGGCCTCGCCGAAGACGTTGCGCAAAAGTGCGTCGATTTGGCTGAGATCAAAACCGACGACACCAGCTTCGCCGATCAAGTCCGTGCCTTTGGCATTGATAACGAACAGTTGGAAGCGGGCCTTGAAGAGCTCACGTTTGTGATGCTTGAACTGGCTCACCTGGAAAAAGGCACGGTGATCGCCGATATGTCCATCGCGCGCGGCTTTGATTACTACACCGGCACGGTTTACGAAGGCAAACTGGCGAACTACCCAGACTTCCCCACCGTATGTGCGGGCGGGCGGTACGACAACTTGGTGGGTTCGTATTCGCGTCAGAAATTGCCGGGCGTTGGGATTTCCATCGGCTTCTCGCGCATTTTCTCCAAGCTGGTCAAAGAAGGCCACATCGACATCGGCGCCAAGTGCCCGACCGACATCATGGTCGCGTGCTTGTCGGGAACGTCACGCACGGAACTGGGCAACACGGCACGGAAACTCAGGGACCGCGGCTACAAGGTCGAGATGTATCACGAAGCGAAATCCTTGAAGGCACAAATGAAATACGCCTCGCGCAAAGGCATCCCGTTTGTGTGGTTCCCAGCGAATGCTGAGCAGCCCAAACACGAAGTCAAAGACATGGAAACCGGCGAACAAACCACCGCCGATATCGAGAGCTGGATTCCTTAAACCAAGACAGCCTTTAAGCTTTCTTCACTGGGTGCAAACCAGTAGCTGCCCGTCTGCGGGGTTGAGAAGCTCAAAAGGTGGTCGGTGACGCCGCCGTGGTCCATGCCCCACATGCTGGCGAGCACGTTGTCAAAGCGGGACTGCTCGCAGCAAAAGGCTAAGAAATAGAGACCGTGTTCGCTGGCTGTCCCGTAGGGGAAGCTGCGGCGATACATTTTTTGGGCGATGCCGCCCACTTTTAAATCTGTGCGCGACACGTGGGAATCTTCGGGTTGGGCGTCGCCTTCGAGCTCGATGCTGTCGGGTTTGGTGCGGCCGATGACGCGTTCTTGATCCCCTACCTCCAGCGCATTGAACTTCGCTAAATCGTGTGCCCACTTTTGGGAAAAGACGATGGCACCGCCCGCGCCCGGTTCACCTTCGGGGACCAGGGCGGCTTCGCGTTTGGCCGCATCGTCTTTGGGGTTGGCGCTGCCGTCCACAAAGCCCGTCAAATCGCGGCTGTCGTGATAGACAAAGCCCGGCACGTCCAGTTCGCGGGCGGCCTCAGCGCTCAACACGGCATCGATGGCGAGCACAGCGTCCAAGACCTGATCGCGTTCTGGTGCATGGACCCAAACGAGAATGTCGCGCTGGGTGGCAGGGGCTTGAGCCTTGGGGCCGTTTAGCGGTTGAAAGTCTGTGAAGCCAGACGGCATATGGTCGCGTCCCATTTGCGCCCACAACTGTGGCCCGAAGGCAAAGACAGCCTCGGCGTCAGCTCTCTTGGCGGCGTTGATGGCGCGGGTTAAAGTCGTTGGCGAAAGGGAGCCGCTGACAGCGTATTCCAGCGCGTGAAGATAGCGGTGGCCTTCAACAAAAATTCCGTTTTGTGGTGTGCTCATATTTTTTGGGCCCTTATTGACTGGGGATGATTTTTCCGGGATTGAGAATGTTGTTGGGATCCAACGCGCGTTTGATCTCGACCATCATATCGACGGCGTTTTGGCCCAGCTCTTCTTGTAAGAATTTGGTCTTGCCCATGCCGATGCCATGCTCGCCCGTGCACGTCCCACCCAAAGCTAAGGCCTGGCGGACGATGGTCGCATTGATGTTTTGTGCTTCATCGGCTGCGGCACCGTCTTCGGGGTCGAACAGCAACAAGGTGTGGAAGTTGCCGTCACCCACGTGGCCCAAGATCAAACCTGTGATGGAGCTTGTGGACAAGGTCTCTTGCGTTTGATGAATGCAGGCGGCCAAGTTTGAAATCGGCACACACACATCGGTGGTGAGTGACGTGGCGTTGGGCACGATCTGCAGGCCTGCGTAATACATGTTGTGGCGGGCGGTCCACAGTTTGGTGCGCTCTTCGGGCTTTTGGGCCCATTGAAATTGTGAGGCGCCTAAGTCTTCTGAAATGGATTTAAGCGTTTCAACCTGTTCTTGAACGGCTGTATGTGAGCCTTCGCCTTTGCCGTGGGTTTCTAAAACGGTTTTGTTGTCCGATAGCCTTTCACCGAACAGCTGGTCCAGCTCGGCGCGAATGTCTGTAATCGGGGAAGGGGAGGTCGTATCCATCAGCTCAATTTCTCAGCGTGAAGGTGTTGCGGTCAACAGTCCGGTTAAATCTTGAATGCGCCCGTTGGCCCAGTCGTTTTTGCGTTTGAGGTCTTCGACTTGATAAGCCTGTTCGCTCAGCGTGCGCATCATGCGGTCGTATTCGTCGAAGGGAACTTCTTGTGTAGAGAAGTGTCCCCGGCTGAACACCACCGGGGCATCGGTGCGGGGGATGATGCTGATCACATAGGGGGTGTTGATAACTTGAGCATGCATTTGGCGCACATCGGGCGGGATTTCGATGTAGGTGACCTCAACCGTCCAGTCGGTGCGCCGGATTTCAGAAATCTTCGCATGAGTTCCGGCAGAATTGTGCGTGCCCAAAAACACAGCGATGATCATATCGCGGTTGAAATCGATGTCTGCATCCCAGCTCAATTTTCTTTTGTGGGTGAATTCACGCCACTCGTGACCTGTGCGGATCACGTACACCCCCGGGGTGCCAGGCGTGTTCAGTCGCCCTTCAACCGTTTTTGTGGGCTGAAGGGTTTGGGAGGTGTTGGTGGGCCCTGCGGCCAAAGAGGTTGTCGCGCAAGCCAGAACAAACACACTGAGAAGTGCCGAAATCAATCGCAACAAGACCAGGTTCCCCCCTCAATTTGGGTCGTCGCGCAGCCACCGCCGGATGACGCGTACACTTTTGTTTGGATGATCTTTGACGATGGTAGCAATCTTTTCCTTCAGCTCCAATTCTCGCTTTAGGCGTGTAGGATGGCGTTCCAACACGTTGGACAACTTCTCGCTATTGAGTTTAGGAGGCTCGATCATAAATATGTATGTTTGCGTTTGGGTGATATCGTCCTTTTCACCATCATGCAGCTTTCTAGCTTGGAGTCCAAGCGGTTGGTTCTGTTGTTTGAGAAAAAGGGCCTTTTGGCTTGTTTTGAAAGGAGTTGAGGGGGGCAGAATCTTCCGATGTTACAATCTAGTTGCATCATCTACAGGAAATGCATGTCGAAAAATCTGATAATTCAAGCAATAAAGGGTTGTAATTGTTGAGGGTTTGAACGGGGCGTATTTTTTTGAGGACAAACAGTTGGATTCACCCCTATGATTGCAAATGTTAAAGGGTACTTGTTAATCATGGAAGGTTCTTAAAAATGAGTGCAGTCGCAAACAAAAAAGCAGCTCCGCGTAAAACTAAAGATGGACCGACACCCATTGATGCGCATGTGGGAGGTCGTATTCGTGCTCGTCGCGGTCTCTTGGGCATGAGCCAAAAAGACCTGGGACAAAAAGTAGGTTTGACGTTTCAGCAAATTCAAAAATACGAACGTGGCGCCAACCGTATCGGTTCTGGCCGCTTGTTTGAGTTCAGCCGTATTCTGGGTGTTCCCATTTCTTATTTCTTCGACGAAATGAGCACCGAGCTCAAAGCTTACGCAGAAAAAGGTGCCAAAAAAGGCAAAGCGATTCCTGCGAACGCTCCAGATGCTGAAATTCTGGACCGTCGCGAAACTTTGGAATTGGTGCGCACCTTCTATCAAATCGAAGACACCGTTGTGCGTCAGCGCTTCTTGGATTTGATGCGTGAAGCCGCACGCGTCTGCCGCAAAGCTTAAATAACGCTTCGCGTTTCTAACGATTTGAAGGCCGCTGGGGGAAATCCCGGCGGCCTTTGTCGTTTGCACTTGGGGCTCATTCGCGGTTTAATTTTGAGGTGTTAGGCCTGAGAAAAAGGACGCGCCATGAACGACCTGGATATCGCCCGCAAAGCCCAGCCGAAGCCCATCGAAGATATCGCGGCCAAGCTTTCCATCCCCGATGACGCATTGCTGCGCTATGGGCGTGACAAAGCCAAAATCGATTTGGACTGGGTTGCCCAGACCAACGGCCAACAAGACGGGCGTTTGGTGTTGGTCACGGCCATCACGCCAACGCCTGCGGGGGAGGGGAAAACCACCACCACCGTGGGGCTTGGCGATGCGTTGTCCAGGCTCGGCCACAATACAGCCATTTGCCTGCGCGAGCCCAGCCTTGGTCCATGCTTTGGCATGAAGGGCGGTGCGGCTGGTGGCGGCTATGCCCAAGTCATTCCCATGGAAGACATCAACCTGCACTTCACCGGGGATTTTCACGCCATCGCGGCCGCCAACAACTTGCTGGCCGCAATGATCGACAATGCGGTGTATTGGCGTAAAGACTTGGGGCTGGATAACCGCCGCATCAGTTGGCGGCGATCGGTGGACATGAACGACCGCTCGCTGCGCCAAATGGTCACCAGTTTGGGCGGTGTGCCCAACGGGGCCCCGCGTGAAGGTGGCTTTGACATTACGGCGGCGTCGGAAATCATGGCGATCTTGTGTTTGGCGACGGATTTGGCCGATTTACAGCGCAGGCTCGGCAACATCATCATCGGCCAGGATATGGAACAGCGCCGTTTTGTGCGAGCGTCCGAAATCAATGCCCAAGGGGCCATGACGGCGCTTTTGAAAGACGCGCTGAAGCCCAACCTAGTGCAAACTTTGGAAGGCACACCTGCGTTTGTGCACGGCGGCCCGTTCGCCAACATTGCGCACGGGTGCAATTCTTTGATGGCGACCAAGACGGCACTGAAGTGTGCCGACTTCGTGGTGACGGAGGCCGGCTTTGGCGCGGACTTAGGGGCAGAGAAGTTTTTTGACATCAAATGCCGCAAAGGAAACCTCAGTCCCGATGCCGTGGTCTTGGTGGCGACGTTGCGCGCGCTGAAGATGCAAGGCGGCGCGAAAAAGGGTGCGTATGCCCAGCCCAATGAAGAGGCCTTGCTGAAAGGCTTTGAGAACCTATCGCGTCACGTGGAAAACCTGCAACACTTTGGCGTGCCCTTAGTCGTGGCGCTCAATCAGTTTGCAGAGGACGCGGACGACGAAATCGATCTGCTGCGCCAGCACTGTGCGGAGCTGAGCGTCGGGGCGGTCGCGTGCACCCACCACGCCGACGGCGGCGCGGGGGCGGAGGCTTTAGCCAAAAGTGTTGCGGAGTTGGCGGGGTCGGATACGTCTGAGTTTCGCACCATCTATCCCGACAACATGCCGCTGTGGGACAAAACCCGCACCATCGCGCGCATGATGTACGGTGCACAAGGCGTCATCGCGGACAAAAAAATCCGCGCCAAATTCAAGATGTTTCAAGACGACGGCTTTGGCGATTTGCCCGTGTGCATCGCCAAAACCCAATACAGCTTTTCCACCGACCCAGACCTTTTGGGCGCGCCCTCCAATCACGTGGTGCCCGTGCGCGATGTGCGTTTGTCGGCGGGGGCGGAGTTCGTCGTGGTCATCTGCGGCGACATCATGACCATGCCCGGCCTGCCCAAACGCCCGTCAGCGGAAGACATCCAGGTCAATGCGGATGGGGAGATTGAGGGGTTGTTTTAATGCATCTATATGTTGTGAGATTCGAGGGCTGTCCAAAGGCAGGCCAAACCGGGTTTTAGTCCAAAAACATCAAAATATTCGTCCCGCGCATGTTATTTACCCTTTGCTACCCTCTGTAAGAACTGACTTTTTCAGTTGAATATCAATTAAGGCAAGTTGAGTTGTCTTAATTGACTTTTTTGAGTAGGGGGCTCGGAGTTTTGTTGTGAGGTGTTGGTGTTTTTTTTAAGTACATCCTATAGTAGTTTTTTCTTAATGACTGGTGGGCTTTCAGAGGGTGTTGAAAAATGGTTGGTAAGAAAGATGGTGGGTGGGCTGCTGTTTCAGCAGTAATTACACATGGAACCGCAAAACAGGTGTTGAGGCCTCGTGTGGTGCCTACAGGAAAACAAGAAAAAGAAATTTTTTGGGCAGAGCAACTACTAAAGAAACTTTGCCCAGAAAAAACATCCTATGAAATACGCGTAAACGATGATGATTCTCATGGGCAATCAGATGCCATTGTGAGGATTCGAGACCATGAGATCGGTATTCAAGTAACAGAACTTACGTCGCAGAATGTGAAACGCCTACAAGCTATCAAGGCAGGATTTATCTCAGGGGTTTACTGTTATTTGCAAAAAAATGATCTTAAAGCAGATACTCCAACACTTCTGAACTGTCATTTTAACTTGTCTCAATCTGAATTTTCGATCTTTACCCCTGGTAAGGCTGATACATTTGTTGAGGGTGTTTTAAAGCAGGCTCTAAATGACGATCTCAGCTTTAATGAGATTGGACCCGTTAAATTGTCTAAAGTGGGCATTGGATCGGCCCCGTCTTATGTGGGGGCGGTCAACAATATTTCTGTCAGTGTTGATTTTGATAATTTGCCAATTTCAGAAGAATTAGACCGAGAGCTCATAGACGGCATTGTCGAGAAAAAGGCGAGCTCAAAGTCTGAAGTTTTGCTGGTATGGAGTGTTGAATTTTGGCGGCGTAAAAAAACATGGGACGAAGCGATTCTTGAATATATGAAAGAACGTTTTAAAACGACGGACTTCGAGTATGTCTATTTTATTGAAAGCATGGATATCGATGGGCCTTTTGAGGTTAATTTGCATGCATCTCAATTATCCGAAAAATCTTTGGATCAAGTTATCTGTAGAAGATAATGGCATCAGATAGAAATCTCTTTTGTCTTCTCTGCATTAATGAAGCTGGGGGCACTTCTAAGCGGAAAGAGAAGGCGATAGCTAAATTGTTTCTGGTTCATGCGTTCTGGATTTCTTCGCTTCGCTCGCAATGATGAATAATGACTGTCATGCGCGGGCTTGACCCGCGTATCCACGTCTGACCCCCCAGAGTTTGTGGTGGGCAAAGACGTGGATGGCCGGATCAAAGTCCGGCCATGACACATTTACTTTTGTCACGAACTTCGAAATTGAGTTGATGCCGGGTGGTTAGAGAACGATGTCAGCTGCGACGTAATCCACCCCCTGCGCCACCGCCACCGCTTCACACGTCACCTGCCCAGCCATAACATTCAAACCGTTCCTCAAGTGTTCATCATCGCGCATGGCTTGCTCCGCCCCCTTGTCCGCAATGTTCAGGATGAAGGGCAGGGTGGCGTTGTTGAGGGCATAGGTTGACGTGTGCGGAACCGCGCCGGGCATATTGGTGACACAATAATGCACCACGTCGTGCAGCACATACGTGGGCTCCGCGTGGGTGGTGCCGTGGGACGTTTCGAAACAGCCGCCTTGGTCAATAGCGACATCGACGACGACCGAGCCTGGGCGCATGGCTTTGATCATGGCCTCAGATACCAGCTTCGGTGCCGCCGCACCGGGGATCAACACACCGCCCACCACCACGTCGGCGCTGAGCACGTGCTCTTCCAAGGTTTCGCGATTGGAATAGAGCGTTTTGATGCGCGCGCCAAACCGCGCGTTGAGGGCACGTAAGGTTTCGTTGTTTTTGTCCAAGACCACGACCTCCGCACCCGTGCCGATGGCCATGAGAACCGCGTTGGCACCGACCGTGCCGCCGCCGATGACCGTGACTTTGGCTGGCGCAACCCCAGGCACGCCGCCCAAGAGCACACCGCGCCCGCCCGCTGCGCGCTCCAAAGCATGGGCGGCGACTTGGATGGACATGCGGCCCGCCACCTCACTCATGGGGTGGAGCAGGGGCAAATCGCCGCTGGGTGCGGTGACGGTTTCGTAAGCGATGCACGTTGCGCCACTGGTGATCAGGTCGTTGGTTTGCTCAATGTCGGGGGCCAAGTGCAGATAGGTGAACAGGGTTTGCTCAGCGCTCAACTGTTTGCGCTCGACCGCCTGGGGTTCTTTGACTTTGACGATTAGCTCCGCTTTGTCCCAGACTGTGGCCGCGTTGGGCGCAATGTCGGCGCCCGCGTCCACGTAGTTTTGATCCGATGCGCCAACGCCGAGCCCGGCGTGGGTTTCGATCAAGACGCGGTGGCCCAAGTGTAGGGCTTCGCGCACGCTGGCGGGCGTCATGCCGACGCGGAACTCGCCCATTTTGATTTCTTTGGGGACGCCGATGAGCATGGATGTCTCTCCCAAATGTCACGGATTGCCTCTTTTAAGTATGAACTCATGTGGGGTGGTTTCAAGGACTACCGACCAAAATCCGACAACTTTGGGTCTGTCTTGCGCTTGTCAAATGTTCATGTTATGTTCTTTTTTATCGGAGCAAATCGGTTCAGAGGAAAAGTGTCATGTTATCCCATCTTTTTGGTCCCAATACGTCTCGTGCGCGCCGGGCCTATGCGCCCTCGACCTGCGGCTCAGAACGTGGCCCCAACGTCAGCTTGCAAGAGGAGCCCATGGTGGCCCCCGCAGGCGGTGAGGGGGCGCGCTGGGTGTCTTTGGGCGACGGTCAGGTGTGGCAAACCAACACGCGGACCAAGCGTGACTTGCCCATTGTCGCAAGCCCCGTACATGCGGGCTTCCCGTCCCCGGCGGAGGATTACATCGAAGGCTCGTTGGATCTGAACCGCCATTTGGTGCGCCACCCCGCAGCGACGTTCATCGTGCGGGTGCAAGGGGAATCCATGACGGGCGCAGGTATATATCCGGGCGACTTGTTGGTGGTGGATCGCAGTCTTGAGCCCCGGGACGGTCATGTGGTCATTGCCGTGGTGGACGGCGACTTGACGGTGAAGCGCCTGAAGGGCCGTCCAGGCCTTTGGCATTTGGAGGCCGAGCATCCGGATTTCCCCACCATCCCCATGCCCACAGGCGAAGATGGGGACGGGGAGACCTCTGCCATTTGGGGCGTGGTCACCAATGCGGTACGAGACTTGGTGGCGTGAGGAAAAGGTTCTGACGTGTGTATTGAGCAGATGCCCCCCTCACCCCGACCCTCTCCCCCCTATGGGTGGAGAGGGGGATATGGCTGGGGTGCGAACAAAGACCCTCTCCCAGCGGGAGAGGGAGGGACCCGACGTGTTAACGGCGGGAGGGTGAGGGAGAGTTGGATATGACAAAGCTCTTCGCCTTAATCGACTGCAACAACTTCTATGCGTCCTGTGCCTTAGCGAAGCGGCGTAGCCGCGTGCGTTTTTTTATGCGTGAGCAGGGGAACAGGCCATGACCAAGCTGTTTGCCCTCATTGACTGCAACAACTTCTATGCGTCCTGTGCCTTAGCGAAGCGGCGTAGCCGCGTGCGTTTTTTTATGCGTGAGCAGGGGAACAGGCCATGACCAAGCTGTTTGCCCTCATTGACTGCAACAACTTCTATGCGTCCTGCGAACGCGTATTTCGCCCCGACCTGGAAGGCAAACCCGTGGCCGTGCTGTCCAACAACGACGGCTGCGTGGTGGCGCGTTCGGCGGAGATCAAAACCATCGGCATTCCCATGGGGGCGCCGTATTTTAAAGTGCGCCGGGTTTTAGACGACCACAAGGCGTTCGTGTTTTCGTCGAACTATGAGCTTTACGGCGATATGTCGTCGCGTGTCATGTCGGTGCTCAGCCGCTTTAGCCCAGACGTGGAAATCTATTCCATCGATGAAGCGTTTTTGGGTCTCGACGGGTTCGAAGATTGGGACTTGGAAACGTATGCCCGCGAACTGCGCGAAAAGGTGAAAAAATGGACCGGCATTCCCGTGTCCGTCGGCATCGCACCCACCAAGACGCTGGCCAAGATTGCCGCCGAGCGGGTGAAGAAGGACAAACTGCCCGGCGGCGTCAATGTCTTGCGCACCCGCGATACGATTGTAGACGCACTGGCCAATACGCCCGTGGGCGACATTTGGGGTGTCGGGCGGCGCTGGGGCAAGCGCTTCCCGTCGTTGGGGGTATACACGGCACTCGATTTCGCCAACCAGTCCGAACACTGGGTGCGCAAAAAAATGGGTGTGACCGGCGCACGCACGCAGCTGGAGCTGCAAGGCCAGGTGTGTTTCGATATCGACAATCAACCGACGGACAGAAAATCGTGTGTGTCGTCCCGGTCGTTCGCCAAAACGGTGGAGGATTTGGATCAGTTGAAAGACGCGGTGGCGACTTTTGCAGCGCGCGCGGGTGAACGCTTGCGCCAAGGCGGTTTGGTGGCGGCGCAACTGAACGCGTTTGCGGTCACCGACAGGCACAACCCCCACGCCGCCCAATATCACGCCAGCGCGACAGTGGCGCTGCCCAATCCGTCGAACCTGACACTCGATTTGACCCGGGCGGCGTTGCAGGCCTTTGTGAAGGCTTACCGTCCGGGCTTTCGTTATAAAAAAGCGGGGGTGATGTTGCTCGAGCTCGCACCTGCAGGGGAAATGCAGCCGACTTTGTTTGCGCGCTCAGAAATGGATCAGGAAAAGGCCCTGCGCCTGCAAGATGCGCTGGACCATCTGAACGGCGCGCAAAGGGGTGGGCGCGATCTGGTGCGCGTCGGCGCGGGCGGCATTGAGCCTGAAACCAAAACTGGGGCGAAAAAAGGCTGGCATTTGCGCCGCAATTACAAATCGCCGCGCTACACCACCCAGTGGAGCGAGCTGGCAACCGTTCAAGCTTGTTAAATGGAATTAGCGACCAACATTGGTCTTGTAGATCTTGGTCATGGTGATGGCCAGGTGATCTTCGACCACGACCACTTCGCCGCGTGCGATCAGGTTGCCATTGGCTTTGATTTCAATGTCTTCGCCGACGGTGCGTTCCAGTTGCACCACAGCGCCACGACCCATCTTCAACAGCTGGCTTACCTTCATATTGGTGGTGCCCAAAACTGCTGTGACTTCGAGAGGCACATCTAAAAGTGCCTTATCTTCGTCTTCTTCGTTGATGCCGTCTGCCATAGTCCGCGAACCTGCGAATCGTTTCCAAGAGCCTCAGTATAGCTCCAGAAGTCTTAAACGACCATGAATCGGGTGAAAGAGGTGGTTTGGTGCGATCACGCTTTGGTGAACAAGTTGACGCGCATGGGCTGATCGAAGGTCGAGCCCTTGTCCGTCGGCTCACCTAAACGTTCGAAATTACTGCGCAGTTGAGCATCAAAATCTTGAACAGCTTGTTCGTGTTCGGGATTGATGCGCAGCATGCGTTCGACGAAGCTGTCGTAATCTTTGTGAAAGGCGGGATGAATGTAAGTGAATTCATCGTCTTGGCTCAGCGCAAAGGTTTCCGACTTTTGCAGAGTCTCATAGGCTTTTGCGCGCACCACGGTTTCATCGTGGACAGGTTGCATCAGTTCAAAGTGCGGGCCGTCGGCGACAGGCTCGCAGACATAGAGCTTGCCGGACGATTTCAGCACCCGCGCAGCCTCGCTCAAAGCTTGGTCCATGCTGTCCATGGGCACGTGGTGAAGCGAGTTAAAAAACACTACAATGTCGATGGAGCCGTCCGAAAACGGCAAGTCTTCGGCACGCCCGTCATGAAACACTTCATCGCCCACGGGTTTTTCTGCGTGCGCTTTTTCCAGCATTTCTGAACTGCATTCGACACCAATGACTTTGGCGCCATGACGCGTCATCAAACGCACCAAATGGCCTTCACCACAACCGATGTCGATGATTTTCTGACCTTGAAGTTCAAGGGTTGCGGTCAAAGCTTCAGAGTTTGAACGGCGGTGAGCGGTCATGGGGAGTTGGTCCGTAGGGATAAAGATGTCTGGAAAATATGGGGCCTAGATGCCCGAGCGCAATAGGCCATAGGTAGGAGGCGAAATATTTAGCGAGGATGTGAGCCAAAAGCAACGTAGATCGTCAATTGACACCGTTTTTCGCGTGGCGCAAACGCCAGGAGGCCAATTGCTCTTGGCGGCGCTGGGCAAACAGCTCTTCGCGGCTTTGCCCCTGAGGCTGCATCAGGTGCGCGCCGGGTTTCAAAGCGTTAAGACGGTTGGCGATTTCTTGGCCCGGGCGCATGCCATTGCGGCGGATTTTGAACGAGCGGTTGATGCGCTTGCTGGCGTCAAGCTGAGGTTTGCCAGACGCCGTGACGATGCTGTCCAGCGTGCCGGGTTCGGGTGCACGAACAGGTGCAGGTTCAACGGTTTTAGGTTCGGCGATGGCGGTGCGAAATTCTGCCGATGTGGTTTTGTGCCACAGGGCCGTGACCTTTTTGATGTATTTTTGATTGAGTTCCGGCGTGAACGAATGGTAATCCCCTGCGGCCTGCATCCAAGAATGAGATAGCGCCTTGCGCTCGCTGAGGAACTTGGCCGCGTAGGCGGCGTTTTTGCGGGCGTCAAAGGCTTGTTCGACACTGCCGAACGCCTTGGGGTGATATTTCAGGTTGATCTGCATACAGCCGACATCAATGTTTTCGACTCCGTCGGCCTGCAATGATTTCACGAACGCAATAGCGTCCAAGCGATTGGGCAGAAAATACCCCTTGCCCCCGGTCGTAACCGTCCACGGCCAGGCAATATTTTCCCCCTGTCCGGTGGTTGGGTTTTTCATCCAACGGCCACTTTCCGCTAAGGAAATGGCGTGCAGCAGACCTGTTGGAATATCTTGCTTGCGCTCTTGGCTTTGCACCACGATAGAACATGTTTTACTGTATTTATCAAAGGTCTGCGGGGCATCCGTCAAAGGTGCGGAAAAGGCCTGATCCGCCAACAGCAAGACCATGCCAGCAACCAAACCGGCCTGAATGGGGCGGTTCAGCGCGAACGAAAAGAGGGGTGTAGCTTTGATCATCATACCCAAAATACTGCAATGGGCATGCCAGCTTCAGGCAACCTTTGAGGGGCCTATTCGGTGGGGCCGCTGTTGTCGGGCAGGGTGTCGCTGCCAAAGCCCAAGGGGCGCTGCATGATAATGGTGTCAACCCAGTCGCCGAACTTGAAGCCGGTGGATTTTAAGTGTCCGACTTCTTCAAAGCCTTGGCGTTTGTGCAGGTTGATGGATGCGAGATTATCTGCGCCACCAATCACCGCGACCATTTGGCGATAGCCCAACTGGGTGCAGCGCTCGATCAAGCCGCTCAACAAGGCCGAGCCAATGCCTTTGCCGGTGGCGGCAGGATCGACATAGATGGAATCTTCCACCGTATGGCGATAGGCCGAACGGGGGCGGAAGCTTCCGGCATAGGCAAAGCCGTGAACTGTGCCGTTCCATTCCGCCACAATGTAGGGCGCGCCGGCGTTGATGATTTTTTGGCGGCGTTCCGTAATCTCTTCGACGCTGGGGGCCATTTCTTCGAAGCTGGCTTTACCGGTTTCAACGTGGTGGGCATAAATGCGGTGAACGGCTTTGGCGTCTTCGGGTCGGGCGTTGCGGATGGTGATGTTGCTCATCTGGGCCTCACCGGGTCAACGTTGCAGGGTCAACGCTACACAGAGCTTCGACCATATGGGTGAGGTTGTCGGCCAGTTGTTCGAAGCCCTGGCTGCGCGAAATGGTGAGTTCGTCCATATACAAGGCCCGATTGACCTCGATTTGCAATGTGTGGTGGTTGTCTACGGGACGGCCATAGTGGCGCGTGGTGTAGCCCCCGGCATACGGTGTGTTCAACACCACCCGATAGCCCATATCGCGCAGGACTTGATGGGCCAAGCTGGTGACGCGCGGGCTGCACGACACGCCGTTGGCGTCGCCCAGCACCATGTCGACGCGGTTGTTGCCGTGGTCGCGATCCATCGGCCCGCCAATGGACGGCATGGAATGACAGTCGATCAACAAATAGGTGCCAAACTTCTCATAGGTGCGGTCCAGCAAACCTTGCAAGGCTGTGTGGTAGGGCTTGTAGCAATGCTCAACCCGGCTTTGAGCCTCGGCAAAGGGGATCTTGTTTTTGTAAATTTCCGTCCCGTCCGTCACCACTTTCGCAACCGTGCCCAGCCCGGCGTAGACGCGGGGGCTTGAGGTGTTGATGTAGTTGGGCAGTTCTCCATCGAACATGGCGGGGTCCAGTTCCCACGGTTCGCGGTTTGGGTCTGCATAGGCACGCGGAAAATGGGCACGCAGCAAAGGCGCGCCAAAGTTCGGGGCTTTTTCGTAAAGCTCATCCACAAACGCGTCTTCAGAGCGGCGCAGAGACACCGGGTCCAACTGGCTAGCCGCGACAAAGGAGGCAGGGTAGTCTCGGCCGCTATGGGGCGAGGCGAACACCACCGGGCAGGTCTGGGCTGCCGGTTCGATGATGTCAAAAGGCGTTTCGACCTCTTTTTCCATCAATTGGGCGCTGTTGGGTACCATGAAAGTCCAAAACGTAGCGTTTGCGAGGGTGGGAGCGAGGCTCCAATCGTTTGTTTTATTGGTGTTACAGGCTGCTTTACCCCGTGGCAATGCTAAATTGAGCGAAGATTTCACAAACGCGTCATAAAGTCGGGATTTGGGGGTTGCCAAGCGGCCATGTTCGGTTTAAAAACCCGCGTCCGCCGCACTTTGCGGTGCTACCGATTAATAATCGGGCGCGTAGCTCAGCGGGAGAGCACCTCGTTGACATCGAGGGGGTCACTGGTTCAATCCCAGTCGTGCCCACCATGAAAACCCCTAGGGAAACCTAGGGGTTTTCTTTTTGCGCTTATGTCTGGGTAGCTATTGGGTAGCAAAATAATCTGAAAAACGCGCAGCAAAGGCACACCAGATAACCATTTGGGGTACGGGCGCGATGATTTACGGTTCCCAAAAGTCAGCTTCTTCCTCAAAGTCTCTATTTGGGTCGTCTAGAGGCCGGAGTGTCATCTTCACTGTGCTGATTGGTCCCTCAGGCCATTCGGGGATATCTCCTTCGGGGATATGGTCTCCCCCACCTCCGCCATCGCTGGAAAGATGCTGGGCAGTGTCAGGTATGAAGCCAACAAAGTTATCATTCCCTCGTAGGATCTTGGGCTTCGATTTTAGGATTGCTTTTTTGGCTGTTACTCTTAAAAGTTCATCTACCGTAAATGACCAATCGTCTGAACCATGAATGATAGCCTTACGAGCATAACTGCTATCACCTACTGCCATTCCAGCTAAATAGGCAGAGAGATCAACCTGAGAAACAAATTGATGGTTGGTTTTGACTGGCAACCAATGCCACCAGCCTTTTGAGGCCGATTTTAGTTCGATGCCACCGTATTCGGCTGTAAGTCTGGGATTTCCGGCTATAGGGGTTCCTGCCAAGTCACGTGCCCTAGGGTCGTAACCACTATCAACGAATGTGAAACTCGGCAACCATGCAAGTAGCTCATGTTGAATCCATTCATTTCTATACGGCTTAAGTTTGCCGCGCTTAAGCATTTTGGCTTGGACGAGCACTGCTCGCCGTTCACGTTGCCGGGCATGAGTGTCCACATAATCTATCACTATGAGGAGGTCTGCGAGTTCGCACCGGCCATCAGGGGGCGGCGGACTAGGCGCAAATGGTGATGGGACTCGCTTGAACGACACATGCGGCCTAGAGTGACAGAAGACTGATGTGAGATTAATACGATAGCCATGCGCCTTGAGTGTAGGCGACCAAGCAGCGGCAATTTCATCGAAACCATCCAGTGTCATGGTACGCACTGCACTGACCTCACCTTTTGGTGCAGAAGATCGAGCACCTCCAGAAGTAAGTACCTTGTTGATTGTGGAAGCTGCTGTTGTTGCCAAGGGGAAAAACAAAGAAGAAGGAAGCACAATATCTCCAGAAATTATCTCAATTAATTTGGGAATGGCCGACAAAGTCTGTCGATCATTTCTTCTGTCCTGTCGCATACGACAAGTTGATCATCAAGCACACGAAGGTAGTGGTGGCTTTTGCGGACAGCATCAGCATTATCCTTGTCGATATGCCGCTCGACCTGCTCTTTCAATCGATGGATTATTCCCCTGACAACGTCCACTTGCATTTTCTCTTTGTTTGGGTCGAACTGGACACCAAAACCACCGATTGCGAATGAGTGATTCAGCCTCTCGAAAGGGAAGATTGCGTACAGTTCGCCGTCGTTCTTCACCTGACTATCAAAGATCTTCTTCACACAATCGTCGCTTTGTGAGTTTACGTAAGCAACTACCGAAGAGTCGATTTCGATGAAGGGGGTGCCTCGATCATCAGCATTTTGTTGAAAGACAGCCACATGCTTCTCACGCGAGGCGGCAGTATTTAAACCAGTGCCAATTTGGTGATCGTTGGTATGGAGGATTTTGCCACGGGTGATATAGCCCCGAATCATCAATCCCTTGGTGAGAAGTGCTAAACAGGCTGTAGCACAATGAGCAAGCAGGTTAATGACACCGGCAGATGAAATTTCCGCTGATATGATGGCACAATCGGATGCTTGAGTTACTCGAAAATCAATATTGTGTTGCTGCCGCGGTGCCTCTGGGCATGTCGTCGGTCCATACCTTTCAAAATGGGCCTGATCGTCCGATGTGCCTAAGGTGTCCACGGCTTCCTGAAGCTCAGACATAGACGGCCCATTACCAGTCTCTGACCTCTCAACATGTGACTGGAAGCCAACGATATCTAGGTATGCAATGAATTTGTCCTTAGACGTTTCATCAGCCATTCAATACAAACACCGGAATAGTTGGGTTAAACCAGTGTGGCGAATTTTCCCATTCGTCGAGTAAATAACGGGCTAGGGAATCCTGATCATCAAAGGTCAGAGCTTGGCCTAATTGATCACCGAGTTCCGCTAGTGCTTCGTTACGATCCTTTGCTACAGCAAACAAGACCTTTCCCGGCTCAACCTGAAGACTATAATTTGGCATAGCACTCACTTGACTAGATTTACGATGAGTGGATTTCATTTCGCAGCAAACAACCAAGAATGGCATGATTCTGTAACTATGCGCAATCCGTGAACATCGAAAAAATAAAGCTGCAATGTATCGTTTTAATCTGGCATGCAAAAGAAAGCCCCCAACCAGTTGGTGGGGGCTTTAGCGTATTGAGGTTCTAGTCCAGAGTGATTTTATTGTCGCTAGGCAAGTCATTTTGCCACCAAATGACTAAACCAATGGTAACTGTGTACGACAACAACGGCGGGACCAGCAAGGTAGTAGGCTGCTTCGAGAAAGTTAAAGAAGGTGATGTTCATGGTACGTCTCCTAGTCTGTACCGCCACCTCCCTTGACCTGTTTCAGGGCTTCCCGGATGGGACGGTTTTTAAATCCACGTTTGCTCAGATGTTGAGCGGTTCGTTCTTCAATTTGCTCTATGAGAGCTATGTCTTCGATTTCCGGCATTATCTCGATCACCGACCGTCCGTATGCGAAGACGACTTGATCGCGTGATGGAATGCCCATCTCTTTGGCTTTGGCCCGTTGGCGGCGCTTGCGTTCTGCCGCAGTCATGGGCTTTGTGCCTATTGATTTTCGTCCTGCAGTCATCTTGTCCTCTCCTGAGTTGATAAAAATACTATACGTGACATTGTCACGATAAGCAAGAAAAAAGTGACCGTGTCACGAAAAAAGTTACGACAAGCCGTGATTGGATTTAAATTGATCTGCGTTCAGGCGATAAAGGCCGCGCAGCCCAACACCACGCACTTGGATGCCTCCAGACAAGGTGTCCTCGTAATCGAAGTGATGATGGCCATGCACGATGTGTTTCGCGTACAGACACCCCGCCAAAGTGCCGATTGCACGAGATCCATATTTGTGGCTTTCAGGCGCTTCGTGCGTGACGAGAATATCGGCCTGTTTTCCAAGAAGGTTCGCATACTCTGACGGAAAAATGCTTGAGCGGTGACGTAACGGCAATCCACCACGCCACAGGTGATGTTTGGGGAGTGTCGAGACCATCTCATCACCTGAAAAATACCATACACCTTGATTGGGATTGTCTGGGTCCCACACCTTGCCCCGAAAGACCCCGCCTAGCCCTGCGATCTTAATGTCACAGATTTCCAACACGCGGCCATGGGCGTTTATGTCTGCCAATCCGGAATGAAACAGGTTGTCATGTGCACCCGGTTGATCCGTGTCATGGTTGCCGGGAATCCAGTGCACCGGAATGCCACGGTCCAAAATGGGTGCGAGCTCTTCGTCCAAAGGTTTGTGTGCTTCCATATCCCCCAACAGGACAATTGCACCCGGCGGCTTTCGTGCGACGGTGTCGATGAGCGGTTGGAATTTTGAATGGGGATCACCGTAAAAAAGGATATCTGTCATTTCTCCGTCCTCCGGTCTGTTTTGTTATTGTTTTGGCGTCGGGCAATCGTCTTGAGAACGGACTTGATTTCCAAAAGCCGATGAAAACCCGGCGCAGGATATTTGGAAAGTGCCAGTTCCTGTGCCGCAGCAATCCACCAATCCAAATTGTCGACTGTGAGCCAATGAGAGAGGCTGGCTTTTGCTTGCTGCAGAAAACCCGGTACATGCGCCGTATAAAGTTCAGCGCCGTCGTAAGGGCCGACCTGACCGGGTTTGCCTTCATCTATATGTGGTGGGGACATTGCGTCAGCCCAAGCAGCATCCACAGCACGATCAACGTCAGACTTCGTCTCGGGCTTTGTGCCTTGCGTATAATGTTCAAGTGCGTCCTGTGTCATCTCACACCTCCACCAGCATCAATGGGTCAAAGTGATCGTTGGGCTCGTAGCCCTCGTATCCACGGGGATTACAGACAACACGCGTGCCGCCAACTTCATAATCAAATGACACATGCGTGTGTCCATGAACCCAAAGTGAAATCTCATGTTCCGTCAGCATCTCAGTCAGATCTGAAGCGTACGCAGGTGTCACGGCATCACTTCTGTAGCGTCCCGGGACACTATTCGGATGTGGACTGTGATGCGTCATCACGATCGTTGTTCCGTCAAATGGCTTTGACAATTCGTCGTTCAGCCATATGCGACTTAGAAAATGCCGCTTTTGGGCGTGATCAGGTCTGAACTTCGTGTAAATGCCTGCTTTGCCACCGACGTCTTCGGTAATTTTACGAAAGTCGTTCATCATGTCGCTGGCGGCAGCCTTTGCCTGTGCAGGGTTTCCATAAAGAGCGAAGTCAGTCCAAAGCGTCGTGCCCAACACGCGCAGTTTGCGGTCGTGCACTTCTAACTCAACGGCATCTTTTTCCAGATAATCAACCCGTCGGGATTTTTGACACGTTGACCGGAAGGCTTTGATCGTCTTTTCGATTTTGTGCGAATAGAATTCATGATTGCCAGCGACCCAAGCCACACGCACGTTGAGGCGTTCAGCCCATTCACAGATCCAAGTTGCTGTTTTGGGGCCAGCCCAAGTATCGCCAGCGAGCAGAACAAGATCGATCTCGTTCAGTGTCGATGTAAATTTGGGGCCAACGGGAGATTGTGTCCGCTCAAATTCGAGATGCAGATCGGACACCACAAGGATTTTGATGGTTTTCGATTTGAATGTAGACATGACAGACCTCTCAGTGAGCAGACCGTCATGCTTTTAGGTCATGAGTAGCGACTGCTCAGAAAAAATAAAACGTTGGGGTTACGAGCTGATATCCGCTCGACTTTGGGTCGGGCCGGTATTCGACCATCGTGATAATCAGTCGTCGGCATGATCAATTCTCCTTCTAGGAACCAATGTCGTTGTTTAATGTTGATGTCATTGCTTCTCGCCACGCGGTCTCAAATGCCTAATCGACTTCAGGTTTATCAACTGAAGGCATGTGGCGCTCTGGACGGCGCAAGCGCATAGTCGACCTCTGCCAACACGTCATCAATTTAATTGGGTTGTTCACGCTGCATGCGTTCTCGTCGCCCCAAAAGTTTTTGGACCATACGAATGACGGTGCGAACGTTTCCATACTTAGCAAAGATGCCTTCCAAAAACATCACCTCAGCTTCACTGAGATCAGGGATGAACCTATGATCAACACCGACTTCATCTGCAAAATCAGACCTAACCCCACCGATGATGGCGCGAAGATGTTCGGCTTCGGGTTTCGGCGTTTCGATCACGCGAAAGCGGTTCAGGAACGGCAGCGGCAAATGCGCAATGTCGTTGGCCGTGGCGACGAAATTGACGTAGGACAAATTGACGCCTGCCATCAGACATTCGTCAAAGTATCCGGCTGCATTCTCCCGTTCCGTCATCATCAGCAATGTGGCGACCGGGTCGCCGTTGCGGCCATCGGCCTTGGTTTTATCTACTTCGTCAAAGACAAGAATGGGATTAGCGACTTTTGTCTCTGCGATTTTGTTGACGGGATAGCTTGGATTGGCAGACGACCAACCAAAACCTGTCCCCCTCAACATCCGGTCGTCAGCCGCACCGGAAAGACTAAGCATGTCGGACGGGATGCCAAGAACCTTAGCCAGTCTTTGGACGAAACGTGTCTTACCTGTTCCCGGCGCGCCATGGATGAGCAAGGGCGGCAGACTGTATTCCCGCTGGCCGTACGATTGGCGAAGCACAAGGTCTTTACAGATGAGATCAATTGGTTGCTCCATCCAAGGAAACTCAGCCAACAACCGGTTACGTAGTTCGTCAACGGACACTTGCGGTTCCAGCAATTTCAAGGGTTCACGCATGACTGCAAAATCTTTCAGAATACGTCGGCGCTCCCCAGACATGGCATCCGCAGAGGGCATGTTAGGTGCCAAGATCACATGGCCGTCCGGTACATATTGATCGTCGTTGGCAGGCGTCATTTCGGTTGCATCAAGGCCGTCCAGCCGTGTGTGCAGATATTCATCGAGTGTGGAAGTATCCACCTCATTCAATTCAGCCTGTGCACCAGCGCGAAATGCACGCACGAGCAACCGGGCTGCTCCACAGTCTGTGTCACGAGCGACCAGACCCGCCAAACGCGCCAGTACGGCGGAGCTCAATTTGTCATGAACAAGATACGAGAGCGCGCAGAACTGATCCGCATCGCCTGCAAGAGCTTTGTCCAAATCAGGGCTGTTATCATCACCGTCAAAAGCCCAGCCGTCACCGGCCTTTCGGTCTGCGTCGAGAATCTTGACGATCTGTTCCAAATCGTCCTCGTGCAAACTGTGTTCGAGCTCAGGAAGAATTTGGTTCGGCTCAGCACCTTCACGGAAAGCGTCACCCCACGGGTTCGCGTAAACTCGAATGACTGCCATCAGGTCATCGATGGATGGTCCGTTTAGTGTGCCAAACAGACGTACCAAAATAGCTTTGTGTGTGGCTTGTAGGTATGCGAGTTCATGTTTCGATAACTGCAGTTTTTTGTGCAGAGCGTAGGCCAGCATCAGGGCCGCGAGACGGATGTGCCTTTCCTCGACAGCGCACGACACCCAAAAAAACCAGCGGACGTGCTTGGCATCTTCGATGTTGGCTCGTGCGTATTCCCCACCGGCTTCTTTGAGAGCATCCTTCAAACGCCCCGTCGGCATGGATCGCACATGGGTTTGGGTTGCGGGTTCTGCGAACAGTCGAATGATCTCAATGCAGTCATCATCCGACATTGTTTCGAGCGCCAGCGCTACGGCTGACGCGATTTCGTTGGGTGTCATCATGTCTCACACTCCACTTAGCCTTCACAAACGCGAACACCCGCTGGAAGCGGGGGCGGACGTCATATGCGAAGGGTACGGAACGTGATCATGAATGAAGTGTGCCTGTGCCAGATTTTCGGAGGGGCTCAAAACGGCGCCATTTTGGATATAGAAAACGGCGTAGTTTTGAAACTGTTGGAACCATCATAAAGGAACTAATTAAATCTTTCAAGAGATAATTAGTTCCTTTATGGTGGGGTGCTCAACGTGACTGGAGAATATCGTATGCTCACCGCCCCCCAAATCCGCGCCGCCCGAGCGCTTCTGGACTGGACGCAGCATGAACTCGCTGAACGATCATCTGTGTCCATATCTGTCGTGAAAAGAATGGAAGTCGAGGGGCACGACCCGCGCACCAGCACTGTGCAGGCAATTCAGTCCGCACTGGAAAAAGGTGGTGTCGTCTTTGTTCCATCAGACGATCATGCAGGCGAAGGCGTGCGCATGAAGACGCCATAAAACGAAGCAACTATTTGCTTTTTTTCGAGGCTTTCGTCTTGCACGTTTTGGCGATTGCATCCACGGCAGGTGCAACAAGCTCCAAAGCTTCTATGGGCATAGCCGAAATTGCCGAATTGATTTTGTCGATCTGCTTTTGCTTCGACTTCGGGGCTTTGTATTCCTCATACCCGAGCAGGATGTTTGGCGAGGTTTTCAGCACACCGCATATGCGCAACAGAGTCTGGTAGTCCGGCTCACGGATATTGTTGACGTAATTGCTATAGCGCGTTTGGGATAGCTCAAGACGTCGCGCGACTTCCGCATCTGAAAGCCCCAAGTCCTGCGCCCTAGCGCGCAATCTATTACCAAAATCAACAGCCATACCCCTTTGTCGCCGGATGATGGCCTTATTTCCAGCCACTAATCGTGTTGTTAATATAACACGTAATGTGTTACACATGTTTCGCTTTCCAATGGTCAGCCTCCCCGATACAGGAACAAACGTTTAACAATATGGAGTTTGATTTATGACAATTCAGACACAGGTTTTAGCAGAGCCGACAAAGTTCAGCCTTGGCGGATTCACTCCTTTATTGCCTGCAGTTTATTTATTGCTTGTATTCTCAGTGTTGGGAATCCCGCTCATTTTGGTCATTTTGATTGCACTCAAATTCTTGGAGAAGAAGCAAATCAGGGAAGTTCAAGAAAATGGCCTGCGGGCTTTTAAGAGCTTTGTTGGCGATCAAGCAAAATACATGGATGTAACTGAGGCAATCAGCAAAAAGAAAAACAGATGCCTTTCGCCGGCCGGTCTTGCCACTGATGGCAATAACATTTTTGTTTTGGATGATGGGGTCGGAGCGAAGATTCCGTGGGACCACGTTCGCAACTGGGGCTGGACCACGAGTGATGCGCCTGTGCGGTATGGGCGAACGGGATTCGGTGGTGTTGAAGATGTCGCTGTTAATCAACAAGAGGCTGTAAAAGCAATCCAAAGCAGCGGCTTCTTCGTATCCGTCTCTGATGTGGAAAAACCTCGATGGCAGTTTATGACGAAAGATGAAGACCTTCTCAACAAATGGATGGAAATCTTTACCCAAATTGATGAAGAGGCTCAGGCGAAGACAGCATAGAAATATCCTTAGACCTCTCTTTTGATATTGACTTTTATCCTCGCGCTAGGTATATATACTTATTCGGTTTGAGTAGGCCTTTGTATTCCGTAGCCCTGCTTGTGCATTTCCTCAGGTCGATTGGGAATGCATCAAAGGCGAGCAGGGCAAGGTTGAGACCGAGCAAAGGATAACTCCAATCTAGATTGGTTCACAAAAACTGATCGACAGTACAGACACCAAGGCCGCTAAGCGTGCAGCGCTTGATGAAATCTCGGACCGTCGTGCTGAAACTGATGAGACGAAAGTGGTGCTGGTTATACCCGGCGGTGAAACGGAACGGACGTTGACTTGCATGCCACCGTATTCTTTGCACCAGCGGTAATAACTCTGTTCGGAAATGCCCAGTCGGCGACCGGGTCGTGACAAAAGACGGTACGATGGTCGTCAATTCCATCACATCAGAAAATGCCGCCCCTTCAACGCCGCTGTACAATTTCAAACTTACAGGCAATAAGCCCCACTATGTTGAATGTGAAGGAACATATTGGGACGATGGTTATGATCCGTACATGAGCACTTAAAGGCGATACAATCCGTGCTGGAAAAAGGCGGTGCCGAGTTTCTGCCGCCCTCACCTGAAATGGGGGAAGGTGTTAGATTCGCGCGCCCCCCCTTCAACAACTCAATAATTTTTTTCATATAGCCTTGTCCCTTGCCAGAGCCCGGGCCACCCTAACCAAATGGAAACTAGGAAAGGGCGCGAGATGAGCAATTTTCCAAAACAGACCAGGACCACACAAACGGAAGAAGACTACTACAAGACTTGTGAAACATTGTTTCTGCGTCACATGCGAGAGTGCCATCCTGAGAGCGAGCGCTTCGACCCTATTGCATTTGTTGAATGGCTTATTTCTTTGAAGCCAACACTCAAAGAGGCATCCTTTCGCAATTACAAGGCTTCGGTTTTGTTCGGGCTCAAGAATTTTGATGATGGGTCATCTTGTTTGGAGGAAGCAATTACAATCCTTCAACGCGAACCGCAGACAGGATGCCTGAAGGGGAAGTCGTATAAAACATCCAACAAGAAGGAAAAGAAATACCCGCCGAAGATTTTGGATCGCGTGCTGGATGAGTTGCTTCGCGATATTGGGAAATACAAATACAACCCTCAGCTAGTCTGCATTTTGATCGCTACCATTGCGGTAGGACTGCGCCCCGTTGAATGGGGAAAGACAGATATCCAGCAAAACGAAGAGACAGGGGAAAGGCTGCTCATCGTCAAAAACGCAAAGGCCACGAATGGTCGAGGAAATGGCGAAGATAGAGAAATCAACATCACCAATTTGCCGCCAGAAATCCATAAAGCCATCGAATATATTGTCGAGTTTGCAACAAACAGTGAAAACTGGGGACTGGAATATGATCGGATCTCCTGCCTACATGCCCGTCTACAAAAAAAGATTCGTCCGCGTGCAAGGACGAGCTACACGATCTATTCGGCACGCCACCAGTACATCGCAAACCTGAAACACTTAGGCGTCTTTGACGATATAGCCGATCTGGTTGGTCACAAAGGAAAACGAACGGCAACTGAACATTATGGCCGTAAGCAAGCAGGTAAACTCAAAATCAGCAAACGACTTGATTATGAGTTATCGGTCGAGACGCGACCTCGCCCGGCAATGGGAAAGGCTAGAAAATCGGGGATGGAGGATGTTTATAAAAGACAGGCCACCCGTGAAAGCCGCCTTTTTGAACCACGATAGACATTACGCCATTTCAAGATTACGCGAAGTACAACCTATCATTTTTGTCAGACTTGTCATGCTCACTTACGTGCGTTACCGTTCTTAACTTCGGTGGACAGCGCAAATAGGGGGCAGTCAAATGCATTGGGGAAGCGGTTTCAGCGCACTTTTTCTTATGGCTATAGCTTGGTCATTCTCGCCTGTTTCAGATGCACATGCGACAGACTTAAATGACGTACTCCGTGAAGACGCACCCGGTATAGGCGGCTCTCAGGCATCGGTTTCCACTCAAAATCCCGATGCTGCTTTGGCCGTGGTTGCGCAAAAATATCAAGGCGCTGTTGGCCTCGTAACGGGAATTGGCGCGAAAGGAAAACGCATCCCGATCGGCACCGCCTGGGCCGTGGGGCCGAGCCGCTTTGTAACCAACGCGCACGTTACGGAATCCGTCAAGAAAATCCTAGAGGCTGGCATTGATGTTTATGTCTTGCTGAATCGTTCGCGAACAGCAAAATTAAAAGTTATCTCTTTTTCTCAACATCCCAAATATGACGAAATACGTGTCAAAAAAACGGGGGCGAAGGCATTCGGCAACACTTACGATGTTGCGTTCATAGAGGTGGCTGGCAAAACCGACACCTATTTCCCCGTAGCCCATGAAAAGGAATTGCGTAGCATAACACCGGGATACCGCGTGGCCTATTTGGGCTTTCCAATGGAGGGTCTGGCCAACGGAAATGTAGACGTCTCGAACCCTTTGGCCACCATGCAGTCTGGCATTGTTTCATCTATGAGTGATTATTATTTTGGTGACAGTGGTTTTAAGAACAATGTCATCATTCGCCACAACCTTCCCCTTTCTGGCGGGGCGAGCGGAAGTCCACTGTTCAACGTACGTGGAGAAGTCATCGGCGTGATCTCAGCAGGGAATATGTCACGTTCTATTGAAATCGACGCCAAAACCAAGGATGTCCGGCTAGGCCGCACACCAAGCGCTGCCATGGTGAACTTTGCGCAACGCATCGATTTGGTGCATGAAATTCCGGGATTTAGGGCTCCTCAAAGTCGACCCGCCACCTCAAAAGGCGCTGGAGATAAAGGTTTCAAGTGGTAAAACACCGTACAATCCATCATTTCTATCAGTCTTCACACGTTTTTTACTAGTTGATATAGTGGCAGCAGTTTGTCTAGGTGAGATTTCACTAGAACGCTGGAGGGTGACATACGTACAATTCTTCAAAATGTGGTTCTTGGCATTGTGGCATTCGCGTTGTTGGCGCCGTTGAGTGCCATTGCTGAAACGGGCCGTGGTCTTGAAATCCGTTTAAAAGCTTCAGAGAAGAAAAACGCCCCTTATTCGGGGACTATGCAGCTTTATGGGGACTCGCACGCACTTGTCATTGGGATTGATCGGTACGTTGGAGGCTGGCCTCGCCTAAAGAATGCTGTCTCAGACGCACGTGCCGTCGCAGCTGCACTAAAAAATCAGGGGTTTAACGTAACGCTTAAGACTGATCTAAAGTCAGATGAATTGAGCAAAATATTAAAAGAATTTTTTGCCATCAAAGGTGCAGATCCAGAAGCTCGCCTGTTCTTTTGGTATGCAGGCCACGGACATACCATTAATAATGAAGGTTACTTGGTTCCTGCCGATGCCCCTGCAGATACGAGTCCTGCTTTTAAAGTTGCAGCTCTACCCATGCGAGATTTCGGATCATTAATGCGTTTATCGGAATCTAAACACGTATTATCTGTTTTTGATTCCTGTTTTTCTGGAACCATTTTCCAAGCTCGCTCAGGCGCGGCGCCAAAAGCTATTACCCAGAAAACTTCCCGACCTGTCCGGCAATTTATTACCGCAGGGGATGCCGGTCAGTATGTGCGGGACGATGGTAGTTTTCGTGAATATTTTATCCGTGCAATAACTGGGGATGAGGATTCCGATTTTAATAATGACGGCTATGTCACAGGTGAAGAACTCGGCCTGTTTTTGAACCAACAAATCACCTCCCTGACGACAGCGGCACAAACCCCGCAAGTCGGCAAACTTCATGACGTGCGTTTTAACCAAGGTGATTTTGTTTTTGCTTTGCCAGAAGAAAAAAGCTCTGCGCACCTGCAATCTGTTCCAGCGCAATTCAATCCTGAAGTTGTTTTCTGGCAATCGATCCAGAACAGTAAAACTGGTGAGGACTACTGTGCTTATCTGAGCACCTATAAGGACGGTAGTTTTGCGGCACTTGCTAAAGCACGTGCCAAACAGTTCTACGGGACTTGTTTGACCGGGGAAAAAAAACAAACGGCTTCATTATCACCGTCAATTCCTGTCGAACGTCCTCCTGCTATTCCCTCTAACTCCACCTTTCAAAGTTTAAACCAGACCATGTATACGGCGAAGAATTCACGTGTTCGTGAGACCCCTTCAGGTAAGCAGATAAGCACTTTGCTTGCAGGTAACAAAACTAAAGTTATAGGTAAAACTGAACATCGGGGAGAGGATTGGTACAAAGTCCGTTTGCAGAATGGGACTGAGGGTTTCATCTATGGGTCTTTATTGACGGAAAGCTATCAGGCCCCGCGAAGTAATGATCGTCAAGAAATCGGTCGTGTAACTGAAACTTATCCTAAATACGGGTATCTAGTCTTTAGAGATATGACAGGTCGTGCAAATGGGATGAGCAAAATTTATGCGCAGATATCAGCGGGTAATGTTGTAGAGCTTTCCATTGAAAAGCGGGTGGGTAACTTGGTGTCAGCCATTCCGAAAAAAGGGATGGATGGAATTCGCGTTGGAACGAAAATTGTAAAATAGTAGCTTGCCAAAGTCTGATAGTTCGTGAGGTTTTGCCAGAGACTAACAGTCATCAGACACAACATTGAAACGTAGAAGATGGACCCAGAAGCCATCAACAAAACTGTTGCAAAGATGCCTGAAAGTGGGGTGAGTCTATTTAAGGCCGCTTTTAAATCCATTGGCGGGAAGCACAGTGATCATCGAGAATTGCACCGTAAATAAGGGGATGATCAACGCGCTCACTGCTCCCCCTCTGGCTCCGATGATTGTTGTTGGATACAAACCAGAAACCACTTTATACAATGAGCGTCATCTTCCTCCTGCTATTTATGATAGGTTGTATTATCTTTTATGTTCCGTATTGTATTGTTTCTATACTGATTAAGTTTGAATTGCGGGGGCATTATGAGTGGAAAAAGTTTTTTAAAGTTAATTGCTTTGGGTTTAGCCGGGGGTGGTTTGGTTGCATGTCAGACAGTTGCGCCAGTTCAAATCGACTTAGAGCGTGTTGAATTAATGCCTCATAGTGTTGCCAAAAAAATATTAGTAGACGCAAGAAAAGACCCTCTTTGGCGGGAGCGCGTATCTAAGGATCAAAATCGCCCATCAGGCGCTTGCTATTTTTTTGAAGAGGGTGTTATGGGCATCCTCCATGACGAAGGGAAAGGCAATTTTATTAATAATGATAAACGCCCATACTCTGAACTAAGTGCTGTAATTGGACAATTTGAAGAAATAATGATTACTGACCTGAGGTATGGGCAGCAGATGCCATGCCGAGTTTCTGTGTGGAATCCCAAAAACCCTGACAGCAAGCGCCTTGTTGAAGAAATGGTGTCTGCAATGAAATCTCTAGGGGTAAGGATTAATCAAAAATCCACTTACTGCGGATCCTATGTAAAATTTCATAGTACTGGTAATTACTTCATTGTGAATGAATGTAGTGATTAAGTGTGGCTGCTGCTTTGTGACTTACAGAAATTGAGAATTTTGAAGTATCTATGGAGGACGGAATGCGCTTAAAAACTTTCTTAATCTTATCGAGTGTTTTATTGACTTTAACAGCATGTGGCACCCAAAAAATTGATATTAACAGAAGCCAGTTGATGCCTGTTGATGTCGCTAAAGACGTATTGACTCAATACTATGGTTCAGAGTGGGTAAAGTCTCCAACGCTTGAAAGTGATGGTCCAAGATGGTGCGAAAAAGGGAAGAAAAAATCGATATCCTATAGTGATATTAATGATGCCGTCTATGTGTATGGATACGGTTTTTCCATTTCGGATGCGGGAGAGGGATCAATTAAAATGGGCCTAAATTGCATTTATATGCACAAAGTAAATGTTAACGGAAAGCGTTTCCCGGATGTTGCGGCAGCTTTGACATCACTTGGTGCAAATATCCAAAGTGTGTATTGGGCTCGCTAGTAGCAATAGAATTTCATTTAGGGTCCTGATTCTCTTAAATCTTATAGCCGATCAAGGTCGAGGAATGGAGTGCGGCAAGAAAGTTGTTCTCTTTTGCTAATTCGTGGCCCAACCCATCCAGATTTATCCGGGCAGTCCATGGGAAAATGGATTCAACGGAACGCTGCGGCGCGAAGTGCTGAATAGGGAATGGTTCTCAACCATCAAACAGGTCCAAGTGGTCATCAATACGTGGCTAAAACAGTACAATCACATACGCCCACATCAGGCACTCAACATGAGACAGCCAGTACCGGAAATTCTTTTACAAGCTGGTACATAAGATGTGGGCTTTACAAGCTGATGATCTCTGCATGGTTACAGAGATCATCATCCCCTTTCAATTTTAACAGGCTTTTCGGATGATAACACCTCATGTTATGGTTGCGTTCTTCACGTTTTAAAACGTGAAATGCTCAGGGGGGCGTATGCACCGATTTGTTGTTTTATGTGTAACGATTTTGTTGGTTTCGCTAACCGTCACAGCTCTGGCAACGGACTCTCGTGGTCTGTCGATAGAACTCCGTGCCTCGACGGCTGCCAATGCCCCCATTGCCCAAACTGTGCAGCTCTATTCCAAATCCTATGCCTTGGTTATCGGTAACGATGACTACACCAACGGTTGGCCACGTTTGTCCAATGCGGTGAAGGATGCGCGTTTGGTAGCAGAGGCTTTGGAAAAGCGCGGTTTCCTTGTTCAGTTTGAACAGGACTTGGATGCCCAGGCCTTGAAACGGGTGATGGAGGACTTTTTCATCGACCGCGGTGCAGACCCGAACGCACGTCTGTTCGTCTGGTATGCCGGGCATGGACACACGGAACGGGGCAATGGCTATTTGGTGCCTGCTGACGGACCATTGCCTCAGGCCAATACCAAGGGTTTCCGGCGCAAGGCCGTATCCATGCGCGAAATCGGGGCCATGGTGCGTGAAGCCGACGCCAAGCATGTCATGGCGGTGTTTGACAGTTGCTTTGCCGGCACCGTGTTCGAAGCCGCCCGCGCCGCGCCACCGCCCGCCATCACGCGGGTGACGACTGAGCCCGTGCGTCAATTTTTGACATCGGGCGACGCCGGACAAACGGTATCGGACGACGGCAAGTTCCGCCGTCTGTTTATTGAGGCCTTGGAAGGCAAACGCGCTGCCGACGCCAACGGCGACGGTTATTTGACCGCCAGTGAATTGGGCCTGCACCTCACCGACAGCGTGTCCAACTACACCTACAACAAACAAACGCCCCGCTACGGCAAACTGCGGGACCCCGACTATGACCGGGGGGATTTTGTATTTCGTTTCGCATCCGTCTCGCCGTCCGCTCCAAAGGTGGCCTTGCCTGCGTCACCAACAGGAGGTGGGTTGAGTTTCGATGATTTGAATCAACAAGCCGACAAGCTAGAAGCCTCCAAACGAGAATGGGGCGCTTGGCAAAAGAAGATGAACAAGGATTACGACAAAGTCGTCGCCTATCTTGGTCGTGATGTGACGTTTGATTTAAAAAAGGCTGCGTTGGAACGGTTCGTGAAGGGGTATGAGACGGATAACCCTTACAGCGACAGCGACGAATCCCTGCGCCAAAATGCCAAGCGCCAACTGGCGGCCCTAGTTCCACCGAAGCGTCCCAAACCGACCTCTCCGGTTCGCAAAACCGGGGGCGGTAACAACGCTGGCGAGGTTTTTCAGGACTGCCCAGACTGTCCTGAAATGGTGATTGTTCCTGCTGGCAGTTTCCGTATGGGTGATTTGAATGGTGATGGCGAAAGCAATGAAAGTCCCGTGCACACGGTAAACATTGGTTACAGTTTTGCGGTTGGGAAGTACGAAGTGACGTTTGGCGAGTGGGACGCTTGTGTGAGGGACGGCGGTTGTGAAGGTGGCGGAGACGCAAAGAACAAGCGCCCCGCGCATGATGAAGGCTGGGGCCGAGGTTCCCGTCCGGTAACTAATGTGAGTTGGAACGATGCGCAGAAGTATGTGAAGTGGTTAAGCCGGAAGACAGGCAAGCGTTACCGTCTTCTCTCTGAATCGGAATGGGAATATGTTGCTCGAGCTGGAACGCATACCAAATATCATTGGGGCAACGTCATTGGTAAAAACAATGCTAATTGTGACGGTTGCGGCAGCCGCTGGGACAATGCCAGAACAGCTCCTGTTGGTAGTTTTCAACCTAATGCGTTTGGCCTACACGACACTTTGGGAAATGTCTGGGAATGGATTCAGGACTGCTACGTTGACAATTATAGAAGTGTACCAACTGATGGTAGAGCTATGGAGAAAAAAGGATCGTGTGATCGTGTTGGTCGTGGGGGTGGGTGGAGTATCTCTCCATCGGAATTTAATTCGGCCTATCGTGGTTGGCTTAACCCTAAAACACGGTTTAGCGGCATAGGCATCCGTCTCGCCAGAGACCTATGAACCTGATCTTATCTGGCTCTGCATTATTCTGGACCATGAGGTCCACGCAAGCCAAATCATCACGCCCTATTGTGATTTAGTCATTAGAGGTTGTCTGAGAGATATCCAAAAACGTGTTTACGTTCTCCATATCCACTGCAGTCAAACACCGAGATATGAAGAGGGAAGTTAGCATGCGTCCCGTACTTGCCGCCTTTTTAATGTTATTCACTGCCGCGTGCGCCAACTCGCACGGAGCCTCTACGTCTTCGGCTTCGGGAGACGGTTGGGCGAACGGGCCCACGGGCCGTGCCGGGCCGAACATTTTGATTTTGGGTCAAGACGGCGATCCACAATCGGTGGCGCGCAATAATTCCGCGTTTGGCCGGGTGTTGAATGCCGTGTCCAACGAATTGCATGACGAAGGTTTTCGCGTTTACGACGAAACCACTTTGACCATCGATACACATATGCAGCATCGCATGCGGCGTATGGATGCCGAGGTGATTGGCATCGCCCGGTCCATCAAACACACGCCCATTGACGTTGCGGTTTTGTACACCCTCTATGCCCATGGTCAGGACCGGGCCTATGCTCAAAAAATGGACGTGCGTGTGATGGGGCGTTTGATTGCGGTGCGAACCGGTGAACGGATCGGCAATTTCGAAGCTGCCCTGCCCACACCCATCGCCATTTCCCCCGATTGTGACGGTGCCTGTATGGATGAAGCCCTAGGCGATCATGCCCATGAACTGGCTCAAGAGCTAGGTGCAGTGTTGGCCGCGCGCATTCGGGCGCATGTGAGCGGAAGTCCTCGCGTTTCGGCTGAGCAATCGCCGAAAATAGGCTTGCCCACTTCGTATACTCTGACGTTTGAAGGCTTTAGCGCACAAGATATCGACCGAATTGAGCACGATTTGACGCAATTGGAGGGCTATGCTCACCACCGGTTGCTGCGTTCGGGCTATCAACTCGTGGTGTATTGGTACGAAACGGCGGGCAAAGAGGCCTATCTGACCCGTGCCCTACAGCAGGTGGTTGAGGACACTGACAATTCTGCTAGGTTGACTTTCAACGGTTCTGCCTTTCATATTGTCAATTATTGAGGTTCGGGAAGGTGTTACGGGGCAGAATCCAGGGGATTTGTCACAGATACAAATACAATTATTGGCTGCCTGAAGGGGATGTCGGAAAAAAGCCAGCTTGTCTCCTCCATTCCCATATTGAATGATGACACAACAGCTTTGCTGAGAAGAGGAACAATACCATGCAATCGATTAAAGCAATTATGACGGCAGGCGCCATCGCCATGGGGATTTCGTCGTTTGCGGCCATTCCGGCAGCTTTTGCCGGTGAACAGCCCAACGTTATGATCATGGGCGAAGACGCCGACAAAGATACCGTGCCGCGCAATTCGCGGGTGTTCAAACGCGTTGTTGATGCCTTGGCGAACGAGCTGCACAACGAAGGTTTCGATGTCTATGACGAAGTCTCGTTGACCATGGACGATTTCGCCCAAGGCCGCACCCGGCGCACGGATGTGGAAATCATCGATATTGCGCGCTCGGTGAAAACCGCGCCCATCGATGTCGCAACCATTTTTGCGATTTATCCGAAAATTAAGAAAACGGCTTACACCACCAAAGTGGAAGCGCGCATCACGGGACGTTTGCTGAACGTTAAATCCGGCCAGCGCCTGGGCAACTTCGAGGTCATGTCTGCCATGCCGGACAATGCCCCTGTGGAATGTGATCGCGAATGCATCTTGGAAGTCTTCGGGGACAACGCCAAAATTCTGGCTCAAGATTTGGGTGTCGTTCTGGCGACCAAGCTGGATGCGCAGTCCCCGGTTTCGGGTGGAGCTGCGATGGGGACCGGTGAAGGCGGCATGTCGATGGCCTATAGCCTGACGTTCTCTGGTTTTTCACCGGATGAAATCACATCCATTGAAGAATACATTGTGGCGTTCAGCGGCTATCACCACCATCGCCCTTTGTCGAGCTCCATGCGCACCAATGAATACTGGTATGAAACCAACAGCGAAAGTGCGCGTTTGAACCGCAACCTGCGCCGTATGATGGATCATTTAGGTGTACAAGGTCGTGTGGTGTTCGCCGGCAATAAATTTAGCGTCGAAAAAATCGCCACGGTCCGCAAACAACGCTAACGGTTTTGCCGATAGGCGAGAACCGAGACAAAGAATGCCGGGATCGTGATGGGCTTCGCCAATCTGACCCCGGCATTTTTTTGAAATTCAAGAGAGAGTGTTATGCGTAATTTTTACACTGGAATAACAGCAGCCTTGGTGTTGGGTGTTTTGGCCTTTGGACAGGCCGTCCCCGTACTTGCGTCGGATGAGATGGAACCGCAAGCACGTGTGAAAAGCTTCAACGACATTGTACGTTCTCTCGCTCCCATCGCCGGTCAAACGGAAGCCAATGGATCTGTTGATTTGGAAATTCCGTTTGCTTTAAACAGCGCAGAGCTTTTGCCCGGTGCCTTGGCGCAGTTGGAGGCGCTGGCCGCAGCACTGGAAACGGGTGAATTGGCGGCGCATCGTTTTCAAATCATTGGTCATACGGACGCCAGTGGGGCTGCTGAATACAATCGTCAACTCTCCGCCAAACGCGCCGATGCGGTTAAGGCCTTCCTCACGGGCGAACATAAAATCGCCGAAGATCGCTTGAGCACAAAAGGCATGGGTGAGGATCAATTGAAAAACGCATTGAGCCCGGAAGCGGCTGACAATCGTCGGGTAGAGGTTATCCTTATCCCCTTAACCGGAGAAGACGTCGATAAAACGCCCCTTCCGTCCGACGGCGTAGAAGTCCGTTCGGATGGGACCGTGAAGGTTCAGTGGTGAGGTTGATAGTTGATGATGCGCATCGGGGTAATCTTACTGGTTGGTTTGTTGGCGTTTCCTATCGCTGTGCAGGCCAGATCGCGCGGCTTGTCCGTTGAGCTTCGCACATCCGAAACAGCAAACGCGCCTCTCGCAAAAACCGTCAAACTGTACCAACGTTCATACGCCTTGGTGATCGGCAACGATGACTACACCAACGGCTGGCCCCGCTTATCCAATGCCGTAAAAGATGCCCAGGATGTGGCGGAGGCTTTGGGTAATATGGGCTTTGACGTCACCCTCAAAACGGATTTGAATAGCCGTCAGTTGGTGACCGTGTTGGAAGATTTCATCTATTCCAAAGGCGCCGATAAAGAGGCCCGATTGTTTTTATGGTATGCGGGCCACGGCCATACTTTAAACGGAGAAGGCTATCTCGTCCCCACCGACGCCCCTCGCCCAAAGGCCGGGGCTAAATTTAAACGCAAAGCTTTATCCATCCGCCGATTTGGCGAGTACATGCGTGATGCCGAATCAAAACACGTGTTCACAATCTTTGATTCATGTTTTGCCGGAACCGTATTCGACAGCGCCCGCGCCATGCCGCCGGAAGCTATCACACGCGCGACGACTTTCCCGGTGCGACAATTTTTAACGTCCGGTGATGCTGACCAGGAAGTTTCCGACAATGGTGACTTTGCAGAACTTTTTATTCGTGCGGTGAAGGGGGATGAGCGCGCAGATGCAAACGGCGATGGGTATGTCACCGCCAGCGAGTTGGGTTTATTTTTGACGGACCGGGTCACCAACCTGACACGGTCCCGCCAAACACCCAAATACGGCAAGTTGTTAGATAAGGATTATGACCGGGGGGATTTCGTCTTTCGGTTAGCTTCGGCTTCACCGTCTGCACCAAAAGTTTCCCTACCGTCGTCGCCAACAGGCGGTGGAGTGAATTTTGATGATTTGGAACAACAGGCAGATAAGCTTGAGGAATCAAAACGCGAGTGGTCAGCCTGGCAGAAAAAGATGAACAAAGATTATGACAAAGTCATTGCCTACCTTGATCGTGACGTACCGTTTGATTTGAAAAAAGCAGCGTTAGAACGGTTTGTAAAGGGGTACGATACTGACAACCCCTATAGTGATCAGGATGACATTATTCGATCAAAACTGAAGCACCAACTCAGCCAGATATACCAAAACAACAAGTTCGTAAATGCTGATAGTACACCCAAAAAAATGGGCGATAAAAGGTGTTACGATGTTGTTGAAGTCGCTGAAATAAACGGTAAAGAGATAAGGCAAGAATCCACATTTTGCCAACAACCAGATGGATCTATGGTTAAGGTGAAGAATATTAAATAGTACGCTCTACACCCTACATACCCATTGATGAATTTTACAATATCATCAATGGAGAGATAGCTATGTCCCATACCGTCCCAAACTGAATATGGAAGAAATTCTCAGTTCCATCCGGCGATTTTTGTTGATGATGAGACACCTTCCTCAACAAATGAAAATGCCTATAACATTGACGGTCAGTTCCTGAGAGCAAAGAACAGGAAATGCCTCTCTGCTGTCATAACATCATTAAATTCAAACATGCTGCAGTTGATGGATTTAGATGGGCAGACCTAACAATAGCTTCCTAAATACATGAAGCCAGATCTTATCTCCAATAATTTTATAGCCGATGCCTAAATTGCATTTGCGTCCTCCATACCCGTTATAGAACAAAGTTATGTGGGGTGAATTATGGGAATGCAGATAAGAGAACTTACAAAGCAATTGCACCGAGCGGAAGTAATTGAGCAATGCTGGAATATATTGGCAAAAGCTTGCACGAGGGAGGGATTATTGTTCGCCAACATGTTCTGGCGCGGCAGGGTATATACACAGTATCCACCGAATTTTCAGACCAGCTTAACTCACCCTCACCAGCACACGGTTTTCACATTTGGGCACGGCACTAAAGATGTTTTGAATGTCACCATTGGTGATGGACGTCAGCGCAATTATTCAGCATTAAATCTCGATTTTGATGTTTGGAACGAAGTTGTTGAGGCCTTGTATCATCGTCTCGTTGAGATTGGTGAAACACAAGATTTAACACCGCGTGAACTGCAATGCTTGCACCTGATTGCTCAAGGCAACACCAGCAAAGACATTTCCGAAATCATCGGCATCTCTTTACCTGGTGTGAATTTTCACGTCCGCAATGCAACCCATAAACTCAATGCAAAAAGCCGAACACATGCTGTGGCACTTGCTATGGCCGCAGGGATTATTGGACTTTAGCGATTTTTCTGTGGGCGGCGTGCTAAAAGTCGTCCCGTTTCCTCCATACCTCAACATAACCGGAACAGTTATTGATCGTTTACGCGATGTATGAATGAAAAGGGCATGGAGCCCAGAAGGAGTGAAGATAATGAAACAGGTTTTGTCCGTTAAAGCTTTTCTTGTCGGAGCCGCTCTTTGTATAGGCATGTCGTTGATGACCTCTGGAGAGGCATTTGCAGCGACACGTTCAGAGATCAAGCAGATGGTGATTGAAGAGGCTAAAGAGAGCCGCGTCCCTCCTGCTTTGGCCTTGGCCGTCGCCAAGATTGAATCCGACTTCCAGGAACGTGCATTGTCGACCGCTGGCGCACGTGGCGTCATGCAGATTATGCCTCAAACAGCACAGGGTGTGTTTGGCGTCCACAAAGACGACCTTTGGGACCCGCGCCTAAACATTCAATTGGGGATCGAGTATCTCGAACAACTTTACGATCAATACGGCGGCCGCTGGGATTTAGCCTTGTCGCATTATAACGGTGGAACGCTCAAAGGCGGCAAAGGCGCACATGCAACACCGCACAGCTATACTCGAAAGTACGTCGCCAGCGTCATGAAATGGCACCAGCGTTATGACGAACAAGCCCAAGTCTGGCAGGTTGCATCTGCATACCCCGCGCAGGATGACTGGGAACTGTCACAAACACAAACACGTATGGAGGAGTTAGAGCAAACCCGCAAGGTTATCGTACGTGAGTTGGCCGACCGTGAATTCGACAACCGCTACAAACCTTGGCGTGCTGCTCAAAATGGTACTCTGCATCGTCCCTGGCGTAAACAGAGTGCCTGGACAGATAATCGCACAGATTTTGACAGATCTGATTTCAACAAACGCTTGAGAGCTGTTCGCGGCACGTTAGACGACTTTACGCCGAAGGAGATTTGGACGGAGGGTAGTTAGTTATATTGGGCTAGACATCTGGACACTTGCCTAGAGCCGATCGAATAAGCAATACTGATGGTTGTTGAATGCCTGATCTATGTGTGTGAAATGATTTATTGTAATCGTTATAAAAAAATACTTCTAGTAGCCTTTATTGCCTTTTCCATTTCAATGAGCTTTGTAATGGGGGGCGTGCAGGCAAATCAGAACGGTGACTCAAATGAGGGAACAGCAAATTCTATATGGGATGGCAATACCTCATTTTACATCTCTGGACACAATATATTTAGATTTAACTATCCCTTCATAGAAAAATGGCATTGGCACAGTGGGCAATGGAGGAGTTCCAGATATGATTTGAGCTCCGTTATCAGCCCGCATTTTGAGGAACCTGAAAAATGCGAGCTTCCAGGCAAGAGTAATGGCTCCCAACTGTATTTACTTTGTCAAACAGACACACAAAAACTTATTTTTTATATTAATGACTATTCGATGGAGGTGCAGGAAAAAGTTAACCTTGATAGGTATTGCGCTGGCTACTATCAGATGTGGTTTAGGGTTGTTAAAAGCCACCCAGTCTTAAAATGCATGTCAGGAAAAGCTTCGGATAAGCTTATTCTTTTTACCAGATATCTCGAACTCATGAACGAGTATAGTGCACCAATATCATGGTTGTTTACACTGGATGAAAACCTCACGAAATTTATATCCGGCTGGTTTTCAAATCAAATCATGTATGAGCATAAAAATGATGCTTTGCTTCAGACTTGGTTGGGGGGGCGTGCCTTCGGTGGTGGCTTGGCAATTTATCTAAACAACGACCTTGTTATTGAAGAAGGGCGTTTTAGGTTTTTTGTGCGCGATATTCATCAACCGATCCGGGTTCCAATCTCACCCATATTTGGAAAAGTGTTGGGAGCTGAATTCTTAGGCAGACATCTCGTTTTTAAGGAGGATGATGTCAGAAATAAATATAGGGTGGTGATGTATGATGTCACGACAAAAGAAGAAAGCGTCGTTTATTCTTCCTATGTCAGGAAGCGCGGTAATCTTTACGTGGACGGTATCTATCATTTTGCGTCTGACAGTTTGATTGTCACTCCTGACCGCCCCGGGTCTGGAAGCGACTTTTCAGTATATAAGCTGGGGCACACAACCCCGCTACTCAAGGTGATTGGCTCAGATGTTTTTGTGGGAGCAAAAGTAGACAAAAACATACGTAAGTTAACTTATTTACAGCTCTTCAATTTATATGAACAACATCAATATTCACAAAAATTAGATATGGAAGAAGTCGAAGAAGTCATAAACAAATTCTTTTCCCCACTACCTGATTGGCGAACGCCTCCCCAGTGTCGCACAAGACCGGAAATTGTAAATTTATCTTTATTGCATTCACTTGTAGGTAGCAGTTTCCCTGACGCATTCCTTTTTCAAGCGTATTCTCGTCCAGTTGATACGTTTGCGACGATTATCACAAATAGACAGTATCTTCGGTTGTTGAATGCTAATGCTGACCGTTTTTCATCACTGGCAGCGCTTATGTTGAAACAACGCGATAAAGTTCTGTCTACGGATAAATGGCAAAACAAATTCAACGGTTTTAATCCCATGGAGACTGGGCTTGAGCAATACCGGGAAGCTGGTTTCCCAATAACTACTGATTCCTGTCTATTAAATTCGAATGCTGTCCAAGGTGGGCTGGAATACTGGATGTATTCCTTCTGGTACCGTCGTTACCTCGATGGAAGCTTTGAACGTGTTTCTTCTATTTTAGAAGCTATATCGACTGCAGACGGGTTGGCAAACACTGTTTTAGCCAATCTCGAAGCCTTATCTTTTAACAATACACCTCCTGCCAACGAAAATTCTGTGTTAACTGGAGCGCTTCCCGCAAATTCAAGCTCTGATAATATTTCCCTCCTCGGCACATTCCATGCCTTAGTCATCGGAAACAACCAATATCATGGTTCTGGATTGGCAAAATTACAAACGGCAGTCAATGATGCGACAGAGGTTGGGCGTGTCTTAAACAGTCGGTATGGCTTTGACGTCACCTACCTGAATAACGCCAGCCGGGCGGATATCATTACGTCTTTGGATAAGTATCGATCAGCTTTAGGTGAGGGTGATAGTCTTCTCATCTATTATGCAGGTCATGGCTGGCTTGATGAGCAGGCAGAGCGCGGATATTGGCTGCCTGTTGATGCCAGCGCAGACAACCGGGTCAACTGGCTATCAAATGCAGACATAACAGATACACTCAAGGCTCTGAAAGCTAAGCGGGTGATGGTTGTAGCTGATAGTTGTTATTCAGGAACATTAACGAGAAGTGCAACACGCGGCATATCTGTTGTGCAAAAAGATGCTACTTTTTACGATGACCTAGCCAGAAAAACCGCACGGACAGTTCTCAGTTCCGGTGGGCTTGAACCCGTTGACGATAGCCGTGGAGGGAAACACTCCGTGTTTGCCAAGGCCTTTATTAATGCCTTGAATGACAACACAGCAACAATGGACGGCACGCAGCTCTTCGCCAATGTCCGAGAACAAGTCCGCCTCAACGCACGCCAAACCCCCCAATATCAAAACATCCGCTTTGCTGGGCACGAAGTCGGCGGCGACTTCTTGTTTGTAAAGAAACAATGACCCGTTCATAGCAATGCGTGATGACTGTGAAGAGACGCAATAATTTCTGCATGCTGTTGGGTCAGAATCTTCTACCTGAAAGTTGGCTATGCCAGAGCTTGTTGCGTGTTGCGGTTAATAACTGAAATCAGTCTACTTATAATAGTTACAACCTATTATTTATAATAGCTACACAAGCGATATTCATGCTGGTATAGTCCCGTCTAGTGGGGCGGCCTGATATTTTTGCATTACCTTCTATTCCATTTGCAGGCCCGTAGGTATACGCATGAATGCATTACGGAAGATATCTTTAGCTATTGCGTCTTGTGCGCTGGGTTTGTTTCTGATTGCCACAGACACAAATGCATTCGACCTTCCATTTTCTCTGAAAAACAAAAAACAGTCTGTTGCGGCCATGACGATTGAAGATCGCCTTCGGGAAGGGCGGGTGAAGTTCTTAGGTGTGTTTTCATCTTTGGGAAATAGCGACGCGGCCCAACATCTCGGCCGGGATCTGGTGACTGGTGGCGACAGTGGCGTGTTGGTAAACTCAAATAGAAACAATCAGCTCTTGCGCGAAGCTTGCCCGATCCTTTCTCAAAATGCCGAGTTGGTCAGCCTGCTTAGAATTGAGCCTCAAAACTGCTTAAGGTCGGGCGATGGTGGAGTGTTTGGTTACAAGTACTTCTTAGCTATTTATGTGCCAGACGCCTTTGACGATCTCACTTCTTATGAGCTTTTCGGGGCGAAAGCGCACCGCAAGGAAGTCTTTGTACCTGTGTATATAGATCTGATGCAGGTCAATGATGAGAAAATGCTCGAATCTGTTTACACGCGCTTGTTCATTGGCTCAGATTATAAAGTTCAAGATTTTCAGATTTCTCCAAACCAAACGAAAGAACTTTACTTAAAGGCTTTTCGCGGTGCCATCGAAGATCATGTGACAACTTTGCTCAGCCATAAAACGGCCCCGCTACCAGAATTAGATTCAGAAATGGGATTTGCAAAAACAATGCAAATTCATCAAGTCGGTCTCGTTGACAGCGTCAAATTGAGTTTGTCCACTTACGGGAAAAAGTACGATGAGTATTTTCTGCAGTTTCTGGCTTTCGATTTGTATAGCAACCTCTTGTCTGACCTCATTAAGCAAGGTGAGACAGGAATAAAGATAATGCCCCCCAAGTTGAATGGGCAGGTGGCAGATATCAAAATGGATATTGCCAAACTGATTTCCAATATGCTGGACGATGACGAAATTTCCGCCGCATATTTAGATGTTCCAATGATGGCGGATAGAATTGTTATCAAAGGCATGTTTTTGAAGCTGCAAAATCAAGTCGTTGCGGAATCAAAAGTCGATCAAGCCCGAAAGGTCAGATCCGTTTTGGGTGCCGCAGCATACCTTGTGTCAGATGGTGAAGATATAATCCTGCCATGCGATGGATCTCCGAAAAAAAGTAAGATTGCTTTGGCCGCAGGTAATTCCGTTTACAAAAATATTTACAACGTCAAAAAGTCCAAATCGAAACAGATTGTCTTAGCGGAATCCGTTCATAACAGTTTGGGTGGGGTTTCAGAAAGGTTAGTGCCGATCATTCAAAAGATCAGCAGGCAAACAAGTCAGAATTCAAAATGCTTTTGATGTATAGCTTTTCTTCCAAAAATGTAGGTAGCGCGTTTGTCTTGAAGCGGATAGCGCTCTATGCGCGTTTGGTCGTGATCTCCTTGCTGATCCCCATATCTTCTGCTCACGCAGAGGCTATCAGATTATATGGACAAGGAGAGACTGAACCCGCCGCCATTGAGCAAGGCATGCGAATTGTCGTTAAGAAAATTCTCGATAAGCAAGCTGGCGGCTTGTCTGGAGACAGCCGCTTTCTGAAAACATTGGATGGCGAAGTATCACGCATCGGGCTCACGTCTCTATTTTCAGAAAACGTCAAAAAACGCTGTGCCAAAGATGATGATACTACCGTATGTGAAATGGTTTTGGATGTAAGCGTTGAAGCCGTTAAAACAGTCATTGCCGAGGCTATTTCCAAGCATAACGCCAGCAAAACATCTCAAGTTCGCATTGCGGCTTGGAGCAATGGCACCTGCACACTAAATGGCAGCGCCACAAGTCCGAAGCAAAAATGCGCGGATGTCTTCCAACACTTACAAAGCGCCATGGGAACTTATGGGTATAAGTTCAAGATGTACACGCAGACCTCAAAGCCAAATTATTTTCCTGATATTGATTACATCCTGCAATTTCAGGCCATCTCATTCTCTGGCTTTGAGTACGATCCGAAGGCGTTGGAAATGTCTGGAACATTGAGCGTTTCATATACGCTCAGCAACAACCTGAACAATTCAATTCTGAATATGAGGCCTGTTAGCGTACAGGCTGTGCGCCAAGGGCTTAATCCGGATGAGCTCAAAGACCTTGTCTCCTCAGATCTTGCTGAACGGGTGTCCCGGAACTTAATTGGTGAAGTGAACAGTAAAATATCTAGCGCTTTGAAGAACGGCACAGCGCAAACAGTCATCGAAGTTGTGTACACAGAAGACCGTAAGCCGCGTGAGCGCAAGCGTTTCATGAGAGTTCTGCGCCAAAATGTGAACGCTTGGGTATCTGCACTAGCGAAAGAGAACCGTGAACAGATTGAAGATTTCTCTCACGATTATTCCCACGCTGATTTTACATCAAATATTACCAACACCGCCTTTGGCGTACGGTCCCCTTCAAAAATCAACAGTGCGAAATTTGAAGACGATATTTTGAATTCTCTCCCCGAACAATATGACGAAGCGGACATCAACTTCGACGGTGCGGAGAATAAATTTGTGGTGACTTACTAAACCTAATTCTAAATAGAGGAGTGGAAGAATATGAAGATTGCTAAATCAATGACGGCAGCCGTCACGGCTGTGGTGTTGAGTGCTGGAATTGCAGGTTTTCCTGTGAGCGGGCACGCTTTTATGGACTCGATCGCTGGCGCCATCACAGGCGGTGACGAGAAAAAAAGCGGCAAGCCGATCGGTGAGCAGGCTGAAGACGTCCGTGTCCTTTTGGGTCTAGCGACAAACCATTTTATCGATGCAGCTCAAGTTGTAGCCGAGGCAGTGGAAGACAACGAAGAGGTAATGAAAGCTGCTTCGACACTAACTGATTTATGCAAAAACGGAGATGATGCTTGTGTGAAAGGAAATACCGATTTTGAATCTAAAATATCAGGCAAAAAAATTGATTTTTCCAAGTTAAGTAAAGAAAAAGCTCTAAAAGCACTATTAGATGTGTCTTTGGCGGGGGTTTATGATAAACGCGCAATTGATGCAGGTGGCGACCTCATGGATAACGCTTCAGCAACAGATCTAACTGATAGTGCTGTTTCGAGTGCAGTCAGCATGTACAAGGATTTTGCATCCTTACTTCCACAACACATTGAGTTGGGAGCAGGCTGGATTGACGGTCTGACCACATACCTTAAGGACCAGAATATTGACATGTCTGAGGTGTCGACAGAAGTCGCAAAAGCCGAAGATGTGTCTCCTAGCGAGGCAAAAGGCGCAGAAGACGTATTTCCTGGATAATATCATCAAACGCAATATCTATGCTAAGAATGCCCGGGATAAGACATCTCGGGCATTCTTTTCGTATATTTCCAGCTATAGGGGGCGAAAAGTCCCTTCTGTCCTCCATATCCATAAATTGACAGGGTTTTCCCTCCATTCAACTTTTGATAAAGTTTGTGCACGGTGCCGATAGGGGAAAGAGCATTGCGTCTGGTTGTTTTTTTAATCGTTATGTTGGGGACTTTTCCGGCTTGGGCGGAAAAGCGTGTAGCGTTGGTCATTGGCAACAATGCTTATGAAACCTTGCCGCCCTTACAAAATGCGAAAAAAGATGCGCAAGACATGGCGGCCAAGCTGAAGGGCTTGGGTTTTGATGTCATTTTGCAAACAAATGCCTCGAAACGCGATATCGGTCGGGCCTTGGCAGATTTTGAAGGACGTCTGGCCGGGGCGGATGCGGGCTTGGTGTTTTACGCCGGGCATGGCATTCAGGCCGACGGTATCAATTATCTGGTGCCTTCTGATTCTCGTATCGAAGAAGAAGCCGATCTGCGGTTTGAGGGGATCAATTCCCAAGAGTTTCTGCTCACCATGAAAAATGCGGGTGCGCCGGTGAATGTTGTGATCTTGGATGCTTGCCGTGATAACCCTTTGCCTAAGCGTTCCCGATCAGGTGTGCGGGGGTTGGCGGTGCAGGCTGTGCCGACAGGGGTGAAAGGCGTGGCGATGCTGTATTCCGCCGGGCCGGGTGAAACGGCAGCAGACGGTGCCCTTGGCGGCAATGGCGTGTTCACTGGGGAATTGCTCAAATCCATGGATGCCCCCGGCAAAACCATCGAGCAGGTTTTTAAAGACACAGCGCGCCGCGTCAATGTCGCAACACACGGCAAACAAACGCCCTGGATCAATGCCTCGTTAACCGGTGATTTTTATTTCCAACAAGGCAATCATAGGCCAAGTCAGGCAACATTACCTGTAGCCCCGCAAAATTCAGCGGAAGTTGTGTTTTGGCAATCCATCTCCAACAGTCAAAACGCGTCAGACTATGAAGCGTATTTGCAGCAATTCCCCCAAGGAACATTCGCACCGTTGGCGAAAAGCCGTGTGCAGCAGTATCGTGTTGCGGAAATTGTTCCACCGAAGCCTCCCAAACCCACCTCGCAGGCACGCAAAAGCGGTGGTGGTTCGAATGCCGGCGAAGTTTTCCGCGATTGCGCGGAATGCCCTGAAATGGTGATTATTCCACCGGGGAGCTTCCGGATGGGAGATTTGAGCGGCGATGGTCGTGATGATGAGAAGCCGGTGCATACGGTGAAGATAGGTTACAGCTTTGCGGTTAGTCGGTATGAAGTAACTTTAGCCGAGTGGGGCGTTTGCGTCCGAGACGGGGTGTGTGATGGTGATGGGACTTCGGAAAACAGAGGCCCCTCATATGACGAGGGGTGGGGCCGCGGGGATCGCCCAGTGATAAATGCGAACTGGAACGACGTGCAGAAGTATGTGAAGTGGCTAAATGGCAAGACGGGTCATGAGTATCGCTTAATGAGTGAATCTGAATGGGAATATGTAGCTCGCGCGGGCGCGGCAACGAGGTGGAGTTGTGGAGATAGTACAAGCTGTTTGAATGATGTAGCTTGGTACAGAGGTAACTCAGCATCATTTTTATCGTACAAAACCCATCCAGTTGGCGGGAAAACGGCGAATGCTTTTGGCGTTCATGATATGCACGGAAATGCTTCAGAATGGGTCGAGGATTGCTACAGAAATTCGTATAGGGGTGCACCAACAGACGGGAGTGCAATGACGGAAGGAAAATCATGCCATCGTGTCGCTCGTGGTGGTGGTTATATGTATGTTCCCAATGAGATCCGTTCAGCTATTCGTATCAGGAGACATCCTGATACTCGGGAGGGAATTTTGGGATTCCGCCTTGCAAGAGTGCTATAGATTCAAATCCTCTCAGGCCACCTACCTTAATGCATGGAACACCTAGGGTGAAAGTGGCCTGCTTGGTGTAGGTCGGGTGACCAATACAAGTGCCACCAGATATTTGTGGGGCAAAGTCCCCAGGAAGTTCGTACGGTCTAAAGAAAGGTAGCACAATGAATAACCCTATCCACATACTGCGACATGCCGGAGCGGATCAGGAATGTGTCGAACTGTTGCGGGGCATATTGGACTCTGGGCGGTATGCGTATCGGGATTGCGAACGTTTGGCGTCCATCATTGTCGGTGCATCAGGTGGCCCCAATCGTGATTCGCCTTTGTTCGAGTTATGTCACTTGATGAACGGTGTCGATGCCTGTGGCTTTGTTGGCAATGACCGTATGGCCTTTGTCATGGGGGAAGTCCAGGTGACTCCCAATGCCTTACGGCAATCTATGGAAAGCCGGTTGGATTCTACAGGTTGGCGGCGCAGCGAGTTTACCAACGACGATGCAGGGATTGAAATCAACTATCCAGATGGAACCTTTTCCGTTCGTTACGGGCGCATGCCGGTGTTATTGGCCTTGTACGAATTTTTGGGCGGGATGAATGACTTCACGTTCTTTACCCAATTGAACGATACGTTCGACACAATGCTATCCGCCGCCCCGGTCTCACAGAAAACTGTAAAAGCCGCCACAGGGGCTTTAGCCAGAGAATTTCGCAAGTACCGCCGCCAGCACATCAAGCGGGCCGAATACGAAGACAGCATTCAACGCATTTCACCTTTCTTGACCGAGCGTGCCGGTTCTGATGGTTGGCAAATCGATGACCTAGCCATTTTGGACTTCTGGCTCCTCCATAACCAAGTCAAGGCTTTCAAAGGATATGCAACCGTGTTCGAAAAATTCGTCCAGCTTGATCAAATTATGCGCCAAGGCCGACTCAGCACCGATATGGATGGCGCGCGGCCATTGGGCCTCAACCGCGAAGCCGGGGAGGTTGATGTCAGAGCGGACAAGGCTTTAGGGCCTGACGATTACAAGCAATGGTCCTCACCACTGGAAACGTTTGCGGATGAGGAGCTCCAGGACATCAAGTTCTTTAAGGCCAAAACCGAAAGTGGGCCGCTTCAAGGCCTGATGCGCTACGGCCCCCATGCGTCTCAATGGCCATTGTCCTTTATGCGTGTTGAATCTTTTGACCCCATACAGTCCGCCATATCGAATGATTTACGTATGAAGCGTGGGCCGCAATCTGTCCGTCAACGTATCACATGTGACGCAGCGATACCTTATCACGAAAAGGCTCAACAGTTCGATGCAGCGCAATCTCATGTGAAAAAATTGCAACAGGCCGTTTTGTACATTCTCTCCAACAGAGGTGAACAGATCCGAGAGGCCATTGATGGTAACGACATGGAGAGCGAGTCCCTATTGGGTCATGCCCGGAAAGCTTTTGAAAGCTTGAAACGCAAAGGTTTTGATCAATCCGCTTTTGATGAAGAAAACCGCATGGTTTTTGAAGAGGCGGCGGATGCTTTGGTGGCTATATCCAACCAGTTGCATGCGTTCTTAAATAAGATTCAATTCAACAAACATGAGGGGCAGACCGCTTTGAGTAACCAGTTCGAAGAAGACCGGGGTGTCTTTCGGATGCAATTTGAAGAATTGTATGGAGATGTATCATGACCAACTACCCCGTTCCCACAGATGAGCAAATGGCCTTCATCCAAGAACAGTTTGTGCATCTTTCCGCAACACAAGAATTATTGGACGAAGCGAGTGCAGAGGGTGCAAAGCGCACCATTCCAAGCCAACTTTATGCTTACGCGACAGGCGTTATTCTCTATCCGGATGCTGATTTGGAAATGGCGCTTCGTAAAAGCCCTGGAATGCGAGCAACGTATCGCCGCATCCTGGACGGAACATCCCTATATGACTTCGGAACGGCGATGGCCGCGAGTGATGGGGATCTTTTGCCCCGGGCTGGGAAAGGATGTTCTATCCGGTTTGAACGTTCACAAGCCGAAGCAGGCCAATATTACGTCATTATCGAATTGACGGACGATACGGGACATATACCGACTAAGCTTGTCATTTGTGATGATGAGAACAACTGCCAACAATTTGATGTCCCTCAAGCCCGCCGCGGAATTATTCAATTGCGTGTCCATGACGATCATGAGATTTTGGCATTGCTGCGTAATGCCAAAACGGAGGTTCTGTTGCGGTGAATAAAGTAGCGGTCTATATCGGCACGACAAACGGTCCAGTTCGTATTGAGCAAATCACGAATGAGCCAGCCCCCTTGACGGAAGTTTTTAAGGGACGCGACATCACTGCGCTTTCCCCGATCAGTGAAAGCTATGAAAATTTCGTGCGTCCAAGTCGCCCGGTAGAACGCGCATTCGGTCCCTTTACCCATCCGTCATTTCGTATGGACTTGTCCGATGATATCAAAAGCGGTGAAAGCTGGCGGCTTGCCGTTTTTGTTGCACATGGATTAAGTCGTTCCTCCAGGCTCGCTCGTCTTGATGAAAATGCTGATCACGTCATTTGGTTAACAGGTCGGGTAAATGCTGACTTTGAGGTGGATGCTGTCGGGCACATAGAAGAAAAGCTGTGCGCTTCAAAACCTCTATTTGACGAGCTGGAGGAACAGGGCATTCATCCCTCTATTTTCATCCCTCAAGCCGATGGGTATACCGAACCAGTCCCAGCCAAAATAAAATCTGTGAACAACGTCTTTTCTGTCCTTGATGATTTGGACATCCCACACAATCCCATTGGTCCCCAAGAAATTGTCATGCCTGATAGGCAACCCGTGGTCACCGTGGTGCAGGAACCGCGCAGGTTTTCTATGGGGACTGTTGTTCTGTTAGGCGGAATTTTGGCTTTGTCCGGTTTTGGGGTTTGGGCGGGTTTTTCCATCAATTTTCAGAGCTGGGTTCGTGCGTTGCAACTGGGTTCGGAACAGGCACATGATCCTGTCCCCGCCCCTGACACCCAAAATAAAAATGAGCCCATAGAACCTAAGCTTAAGAATGAAGTGACGCCGCAGTTGCCGGTGATTGTCATTTACGAACGTAGAGCACCTGATGGAAGCACATGTGCAGATGTTCAGTTTGGTGGCATAAGCCCACAACTGACGGAAATCGGCAACGACATCAATGGTGCGGCCAACTTAAGCGCGTCCTCGAATTTCTGTGGTCTCAAGGTCGTATATATGAGTGGGGAGCGCTCAGGTCCCCACACTGGTCGACTGGAAGTTCTCTCTGGTCGGTACGTTGGTCAACAAGGTCGCCTTCAGGAAGTGCGTTTTGAGGATACTGGCGAATTAGTACTCGATTTGCCAAGGGCAATGGTTGAACCGTTCCATTATCAGCTCACATTAGAAAGCTTGGCCGGAGCATCAGCCTCGCTGACACATCAAATACATCATGGCAAGTGAGGGGACATGAGAGAAAACGAAACAAGCGTCTTAACTTGGAAAAAAACTCATTTAATTCTGTGTGCCCTGGCTTTGACAGTGTTTTCATTTTCTGCGACCGCCAAGGCCTCGATTGATATTGAGCGTAAGCAGGCAATAGAACGTATAGCCACTGAAATTCTGAAAGGAATAGAGGCTTCCCAGTCCGTAGTTAGTGGTAGTGATATCTTCGATGCTGCTTCGACATACTACTCACGCATCATGGCCCAGGTTCAAAAAAAGAAACCTCGCATCGCTGTCTGGCCATTTAAGAAAGATGAAATCCCAATTTCGAAAGACTTAGCCGATGAACTCAATGCGGCGGTGCTGGCGAAACTCATTCAAAAATCCCGTGGTCGATACGAGTTTGTCGCGCGGGAGTCTCTCCGGAATATCATTTCAGATATGGAAGCAACAGGCGCCCTCAATAGAAGTGGAGCCAACCCTGTGGCGGCCCTTATGGAAAGCGCCCAAGACATCAGCATTTTGGTTTCTGGACGATTATCACTTAAAAGAAAAGACCTAAGTGTTTCCTATAAAGCCATGCGCGTTGACGGAGCAATTGTCGTAGCCGCTACGGATCCAGAAATCATTCATTTGAAGCGTGATGAGCGCAATACGGACCGTGCGACCTTATCATTGAATCAAGCCCTAACGGCTGCCGCCAAGAGCCTGGCGGATGACGCTCACGACATGCAGGAATTGCGTTTAGATGGCATTCGGTTTGAAACCTCAGGGTTACAGCCTGATTTTGGACGCTTTGCTCTGGACAAACTTTCATCAGAACTTCAAAGGGCGTTTGCCAATGTGGTCTCGGAACGTGCTTTAAAAGTACAAAAGGCACGCATCAATTTTAAAGAAATCTCTGGCTCACGCGGCATATCCGTTGATGCCAAAGAACTGCTCACTATCTCCTCTTCAAATGGTGGCGTGTATCTGCTATCCGGCACCTACTGGGATTTGGGGGATGATCTCGAGTTGCGCGTTTCGCTGAGGGGTAATAGTGGACGCATGTATTCTTGGTCTGGGCGTATTCGCATGGATAGCGTTTCAGCTTTGCGCATTCACCCGCAGAGCACATTCGGCGATCTCCGTGAAAACGACAACCTTGGCCCCATCGGCTTTACGTTGACGACCAATAAAGGCGACGACCCAAGTTACAAAATTGGGGAAAAAATGGACTTGGCGATTCGCCTGAGCCGAGATGCATGGGTCTATTGCTTCTACCAACAGGCTGACGGCAACACGATCCAAATCTTTCCCAATCCACACTTTCTCAACATTTATTCAGAACCGAAACTTGAAGGCCGACATGTGCACATCATCCCCGGTGAAACCACCTTCCCATTTGATTTGAAGTTCCAACCACCTCTAGGCGAAGAACTCCTAAAGTGTTTTGCCGTGTCGAAAAATGTAACAAGCCAGTTGCCCAAAGCGTTACGCGGAATGTCACTGTCGCCATTGCCCCAATCTTTGGCGAGAAAGCTCGCGCATACTTTTCGCGCACTGCCCAATGCATCCGTATCTGAGGCCAGTGTGGTGATTACGGTGGTCGAGTGAACCTGACTGTGGTTATGAGGAAGACACCTGTCAGAACTGATAGGTTGACGGCCTTACCCTGTCTTGGCACCATACAGAGAACTGTTTTGAAGGGATTTTTTTCTATGCGAGCTCTTCATATTGTTCCAGTGAGGCTGCTGTGCATTTTTACAGCATGCGCCGTGCTGTTTGGCATGGCCTTATAATTTTTATCGGTTCATGCGGAAAATAGACTTCCCTCCTCCATACCCCCAGAAATTATGATAGACGGAAGAGTGAACCTACACGTATGAACGTTTTCGTCGATATCGTGTAGGTCTGGAGGGCCATATGCCAAGACAAAACGACACTGATCCCAGCATGGAGGACATCCTCTCTTCTATCCGCCGCATATTGATGAAGGATGAGTTGGAGCAGGCAACCCCTACTGCACGTATCAAACGCTTCTGGTCACGATTGTTCCCAGGATGCGCCTTTCGCAAGCAGGCATTGTCGGAACTGCGGGGTATCCGCCAATCTCTCGACCGCGCTGCTGGCGCTGATGATGAAATCGCCGCAGAATGGGAACGTTTGACAGTTCCTGACACTCCATCGCCTTATCCACCAACGGCAATAAAGCAGGAGCTTCAACGCTTCTCCGACCTCATTCATCAAGCTCATGAAAATGACATGCTGGAGTTGATCGAGCGGTTGTCACGTGAACGCACAGACGATTATGCACAACAATTATGGCTCTTATTCGACCGTATTCCGGGTGTTGCGATGAAGAAGGCTTTGCAGGCTTGTGGCAAAGCTCTGCCAGAGCTTTTGGTGGAAATGGCAAAACTTGAATTGGTTAAGGTCGAAATTGTTGCTGAACTTAATGGGCAATTGGATAAGTTGATTCAAGAACGCTACTGGCTGGATAATCAACCGCAATTTCTCAGCCGCGTACTGCACTTTATCCCCGCATGGGAAGAACGCCGAGCCTGTCTAGAAAAATTGCGTCATCGCCAAACGGGTTTACCAAATATCACCCGTGCCATTGAATCCCTGGGCTTCAACTTTGCTGACCTGCAATGGCTACCTAAACACCTAGCAGCGCCCATCTTGTCTGGATTAAGTGATGATACGTGGTCGTTGGCCTTAGAGGGGGGTGTGAATGAAAACATACTCACATCTGTTTGGCTCGTCCTACCGCAAGAGCGCCGCGAGAACATCGAACAAAAAATTGAGCAAATGGGTGCCGTTCGTGAAGAGGATGCTCATGCCGCACGCATACGCGTAGTCGAACATGTGCGCCAATGGATCATAAACGGCGATTTGGTATGGCCGGGACGTCTTTATACGTCGTCATGGGCGTTCGATGCGCAAACTGTTGCCACAGTTTATGGCTTTGGCTCCGGACGTCTGTTCCGTCACATTGCTTTGGGCGGTGTGTTCTCAAACGATAAAACTCTTTCACAGGAAAATGCTCAGGATGTGATGGGACTAACCATAGAACACAATCTCGATATCGCCACCTTTGCTGCAAAGACGAGCGAGGACAACTATGCGGACTGGAAGGTCAAACACTGTCAGGCTTGGGGTGTCAGCATGATGTTTGACACGGACAAAGCTGTGATCGATGCGTGCCTAGAAAATGAAATGCTGGCTTTACAGGTTTTGCCATCAGATGGTCGAGACATTCCATCCGTAAAAAGCTTTCCCAAGGAAGCCGTCGCCCCACTCACGCAGCGTGTGCTGAACCAGGACGAGATCGATTCATTGTTAGGCTTTGATGAAACGCTAGGGGACGGGCTGGCTGTAGGTTTTGCGTGGTCCAATAGCTTGCCGAGTGATATCCGACCCTTCCGTGAAATGGCCAATGCGTTTGGTGCGGCAATTGTCGCTACTTGTGATCGCGACTTAACGACCGGATCCGTGGCCAGTGCTCTAGGGCTTGATGATCGAGCCGTGCGGGTCGCCTGCGCCATCAGTCCACACGACTTACCAGCTTTCGCCGCTGACGTCTTCCGCTCCTGGTGCTGCTGCGTTGCCGTGGTTGAAAGCCTCGACACGCTGGTAACTTGCCATCAAACAGGGACACCTGCAGTTCCAGTGGTAATGGAACGGATTGTATCATGACCGAAAAAACTAACCGAATCGTAGAAAAACTCCTACCCCTGATGGAAGCGGGGGATTGGGATGCTGTGAACATGGAATTTCGTGATATCGGCACATCTGGCCTTACGGCAGAGGAGGACGCCATGCGTCTTCGCTTACAGGGCATTTCTGCATTTCGCCAAGGCAAAGGCGCAGAGGCGTTGCATTGGTTTCACGCAGGTGCCAGTCACTACTCCCAAAACGGTGAACTCGCCTTTTCGTTCGGCCAACAGTTGATCTTTTCAGGTTTAGCGCGGTCCGGTTTTCAAATATGGCGACGAGAGTGTGCTCGGTTTCCGAAGCTTCCGGCTTCATATGCCATGGCACAGTCCCGTTATGCTTATTTGGCAGGGTATCCGAAATTGGCGATGAAATACCTGTTGCCCGTGTGGTGGCATGTGTTGAAGCTTGGCATTTCGGACCCAACGTATCTGATCATGCGTGAGTTGCCGATGTTTGAAACCTTATGGTCTGCCATAGGTGCAATGTGTGAAGAGCTGGAACAACCGGGACGTTTCCGAGTGATGACGGAGGACGCCATTAAGAAGCTAAAGGACTTAGACGGCGATCGCTATATGGACTTTTTGGACGTCATGGAAACAGGTAATGCAGACCGCTATGAAGAGGTTCTTCGCACTTATCATCACGAAGGCCATACCCATGGGGGAATGGAGTTGCGGCTCGCTATTCTGAGGGGGCTCAACACCGACGCCTCCAAGGCCAGGGATACTCTTTCTGAAGTATCCCTCCGCCCAGCACCGTCAGGTCAACAGATGAACCCGGAATACGATTTCCCGTGGTTAGAAGATGTAAGGAACTTGGCTCTGGCCGAGGCGGCGCACCGTATGGGTGATGCTGATTTGGAACAAACACACCGAGATGCGTTTCTACAGAAACAGGGCTTGTTGATGGAACCCTGGCATGCCTTTGATTTTCGTCTGTTGAAATATCAAGATACCTTGAAAAAGGCCCTGCGGGCCACCTGGAAACGCCCTGACGGCATGACGGACAAAACGTGGGTTGGCTACGTTGCCATTGATGATTGGCCCTACAGTGTAGAGTGAATGACGTTGGTGAAATTATGACCTCATACGTTGAAATAGATAAATACGGCATCGATTATTTAGGTTTCTTGCGGAAGCACGATTTACAAGCCGTATTTGCTCACGGTTGCGATGATGGCTCGCTGTTGAGTAATGAAACTCTGGGTAAGGCATTGTTCTTTGCCCAACCCGTGACAGAAAAGTATGTCTTATCTGTCTTAAATCGTATTCGTCGTCCTCAGGTTCAGGCCCTTTTGGAAAAATTGAAAACAAAGGCAGAAGAAACAGATGTCGACTCGCTTGAAATGAGTTTAGGCAGTGATCAATACATCACCAAAATTCTGCAAAAGGTAGAGCATTGCGCCAATTCTGGTGAAATAGTGATTGAAGCGAATTTGTTCGAGCCAATTGCAATCTCCGCCCCTGCAGCCGAAGAGGAAACTGATAGGCAATTCTCACCCCACGGAATCAGTGGTGTTTGTGAGAACGATAATGACGGGCAGCAAGCATTTGATGTTCATACGGGAACATCGCAAGACGTTGTTAACTACTGGGCAGGCTTGTCCATGCGCGTTCGCCGTCAGGGCCTAGAGGAACTGGACGGTTTTCTCGATTTTGTCGGCGATTCTTATTCTTTGAAGGTTCTGGAAATTGCTTTGGATGATTTTGCTGATACAGAAGTACGGCGCATGGTGGATGGTGAACGTGGCCGTTACATCTCTGAGTATCGCCACCGTCTGTGTTTGACGCAGACGGCTCTTATCGCGATTGCCGAAAGGGATGATCGGTTTTTATCGGTAGGTGAGGCACCGCTACCTGATCCAAGTGCACGCATGGATGAAATTGCGAATATTGATGAGCCGCGCATATCTGTTTCTCTCGGAACGGATGAGCATACCCTACACCTGTTGAAAATGTATCAGATCAATAAGGAACAGGGCGTTCTGGCATTGGAGTCCTATTGCGACAAATATGAAGACCCATTCACGGTTTGGGGCTTAGGTTTGGTGATGGACGGTTATCACACTGAACAAATTCGCAAAATGCTTTCTCACCGCATTGATGCCTTGGTACGAGACTTTAACGATCGTCTGCGTGTGGTCGAGGAATATACGGTGGGCATGCGCAGCAATCGTAACCCACGTATGCTACATGACTTGGCCTGCGCTCATTTACCCCAAACTCCGGCGTTTCCTGATTGAGGACGAGAGTGATGAACACAAATGACGCTTATATTGCCCAGATGGCCATGGCCGAGGGTTTGGCCATGAATATACGACGGATGCGTGGGGAAGATGTTGAGAGCAGCGTAGAGAAGGGCCAAATTAAGTCCATCCTCGACGGCTTAGGAAATTATCCACCACAATACGGTCAATGGTTGGCTTTTCACTATCCTGAATGTTTGATAGTGAAATTCCCTCTGTTGATGGCAAAGGGGGACTACAGCCTGGAACAAGTCATCAACGCTGTGCGGGCATTTCAGCACATTAACCGCGCCTTTTCTGATTATTGGGAGGACATGTACGCGGATTACGGGGATAGTGCATCATTGTTGGTACGTATAGCGTGGTGGTCGCCGCAAGATTTACGTTTTTTATCTGAGAAAGATACTCGCCTGTGGCTTTCCGAATTATCTGAAGACGATATTGGGGCTTTGTGGAGCGTGTGTGACACCGAATTGTGTACACGTCTGCAGCAAAATGGCTTCTCCCCTTCTGGGCAAGACGCATTGAGATCCGACAAGCCTGCCTCGACGCAGGGAATGGTCGTTTTGGAACGTGTTCTTGCCCGCGTGATTGCCGGTGTTGAGCGGGGAGAGATGTCTATGCCGCTAAAATCGTTTTCAGACTTGCCTATCCCGTGTTTGGAAAGGGCGCTTACAAATGAGTTGGCATTTACAAGCCATCCGAATGACACTCTGAAAGAGACGTGTCACCGTTTCTTGTTTGAAGCACCGGACGAGTTCGATGACGATTTCATGGTTGAAGTCGCTAAATCTTTGTCTGGTCCGACTTCTGACAACAAACATGTATTTCGCCGAATGCTTCCCTCAGCCCGCGAACGGGTGATGTTTTGGGTAATGTCCCTGGGCTATTCAAAGTACCGGAACGCAGATCCTGCTCGTCAGGAGTATGCCGAGAGTTTGCGAAAAAGTTTTTACCTGCCAGAGCCAGAGGGTGGCTTCAACCAAAATGATGATGACCCCGAACCCGGCATCACATCCGAACAACGCAATGCAGGTGGGCAGCTCCGTGAAATCATCGCCAACATAAAAAACATACTTTCAAAGCCTTCCGCAGATAACATCAATTTTCTAGAAAAGCCTCCGCACGACCCTTTGTTCGAATTTGTTCATGAAAATATGCGTAAGGCTATTTCTGACCTGTCCGACCAAGGACGTGAAGCTCTTCTTGAGGCGTTGAAGCAACGCGATGAGATTATGTATCGCGACGCGCGCAATTCCTGGTATGACTTTGAAGCATTGAACTGCATGCCTTATCTCGATGTGCAGGTTCTTCTGCGTCATCTGGATAAGGAAACCTTGGCCTATGCTCTCAAGGGTGCGCCATTTGATGTCTATAATTTGTTTATGGAAAACATAAGCGAACGTGCCGCAGAATTTCTGGTCGAGGACATGGAGGCTATGGGACCTGTACGTGAGGCTAAGGTCAATGACGCCCAGCAAAGCATTATGAAAACCGTGCGTGATTTGGAGCGGTCAGGGGAAATCTCCAGATTATGATGGTCGCAGTTTGAGTTGGTCTTCCGTCAATCGTTGACCAACGAGTAACTCGTACTGCGCCCACCACCCGGGTCTTTTTGCAGGGCGCCGCGATCAATCAGGTCGAGAATATCCCGATAAGCGGTGTCTTGTGAGCACTTGGCGAGTTTCGCCCATTTTGAGGTCGTCAGTTTACCCTCAAAGCCATCCAACAATCTGTTCAGAATTTTGATTTGTCGCTCATTTAAGGGCTCTGTCGCAAAGCGTTCCCAAAAACGGGCTTTGTCGAGAACGGCCCCAAGTGTTTCTTGAGCACCGTCAATGGCCCGCCCAAGACACCTCAAGAACCAATCTTGCCAACGCGTGATGTCAAGGTCACCTTTTTGTGTCCGCTCCAGCATGTCGTAATAGTCTTTATGTTCCCGGCGAATTTGTCCGGACATGCTGTAGAAGCGTTGTTCTGCTGTTTCGGAACGGGAAAGAGCCATATCGGCGATGGCCCGCGCAATCCGGCCATTGCCGTCTTCAAACGGATGTATGGTGACAAACCACAGATGCGCCAATCCCGCGATCAGCAGCGGGTCCATATCACCCGGTTTTTCAAACCAGTCTAAAAATTTTGCCATTTCTTCGGGCACGCGTTCTGTCGGCGGGGCCTCATAGTGAACCTTTTCTCGCCCAATGGGCCCTGACACAACTTGCATTGGTCCATCGCGGTCATCCCGCCAAGACCCGACACGGATTTTGGTCATGCCGCTTCGTCCCGTTGGGAACAAAGATGCATGCCAAGTGAACAGGCGTTCAGCCGTTAGGGGGGCAGCATAATTCCCCGTCGCATCCAGCATCATTTCCACAACGCCCTCGACGTTCCGGTCAGCCGGAATCAAACCGCCAACATCCATACCCAACCGTCGTGCGATCGACGAGCGGACTTGTTCGCGCTCCAGTCTCTCCCCCTCGATCTCGCTCGACTTCACCACGTCCTCGGTCAAAGTTTGCAGGTGGGTTTCGCTGCGCAAGTCAAAACCCAACGCTTCCATTTTTCCAAGCAACCGGCCTTGTTCCCTGGAAACGTCAGTAAGCAATCTCGTTAGAGCTTTTTCATCCCAGGTGAGTGCGGGCCAGTCTGGGATTTCCCATATGTACATACTCAATCTCCGCTAATCATGCGGATATTATCTGCCCTATTCTCCGCATTCGCAATATTATTCTCAGTATTTTATGCGGAGAATACGTCATTTATTCTCCGCAAAATGAGCGTTTCGACTTCTTTAAAAGCGTTTATTTTTGTCTGAGTAACGCAAACAAAAAACAGAAGTAACGTGGGGAATAGTGATGAAAAAAAGGTGCCTTTTCCCACCATGAAGCTCTCTGTTTTCAGGGCTTTCGACGCCTGTGTTTTTGTCGGAAGAACTTTGCTAAAGTCGGCGTCGATATTTTGATTTTCAATTATAGAAACTGGCCTTTATGTCACGCTTTCTCGATATGCACCCTGACTTCATTGACCTACGACGACGGTATGAATCCGTGCCGCTGGATCAAGAAGAACTGGATGGATCTTCCATCCTGAGCACGGTCGCCCTTATGAAGGGGGAGGAGCCGGGCAAGTTGCTGTACGAGTTGGTATCCCACCCTTTAACTGTGGTGTTGGGAGAAGCACGTAGCGGCAAAACGACAGAATTCCGGCTGGCGGCTGATGAACTCCGTGCTAATGGACAAGCTGCCTTTTTCGTCCGTATTGAAGATTTATCTCATGCGCAGGCTTCACCCGAAAGCATCGCCAATGCTCTTGAACTTGACGCTGAAGAGGCCTTCGACGGTTGGTTAACCTGCACAGAGGAGGCTGTGTTCTTCCTCGATTCCGTCGATGAGGCCAAGCTCCAGCAGGTGGGGGATTACCGGCGCGCCATACGCGTCTTTCAAAAGTCCTTGCGCCAGCACCTGCACCGTATCCGTTTGGCTGTTTCTTGTCGCGTCACGGAGTGGCGGCCAAAGGATGACATTGCCCCCCTGCGCGAACTGTTGCCTTTCTTGGCAAAGCCTTTACCGAAACGTGAGGAGCCACAGGAAGACTTCACAGATGCAGAGCTTGGGCTGGGTGCAGGTGCTGATGCTGGTGCAGATGATCAAGTGAGCGATAATGATGTGTCCTTGGTTCAAATCCTACCGCTCGATACCGACAGGATTACGGTGCTAGCCGAAGTGCGGGCCTTGGGAGATGTACAGGAATTTCTGGATGCAATCCGAGAAACCGACGCTGAAGAATTTGCAGGACGCCCCGGCGATGCCATTGATCTGATCGAACTCTGGAAAGAAAAACAGCGGTTGGGCACGTTGACCGAGTTGACGCAGCATAACGTCACTCGAAAGCTGACCGAAGAGGCCGAGGCTTATAAGGATGTGATATCCGCCGCCCGTGCCCGTGAAGGGGCTGAGCGTCTTGCTGCGGCATCCATGTTGTGCGGGGCAAAGTCATTTCGTTTCGCGAAACCCGAGCAAGATCCTCATGATGCCCTACCTGCGCTAAACCCATACGATCTTTTGCCCGACTGGCAACCTGATGAGGTTCAGGCCTTGTTGCGTCGGCCTATATTTGACGAAGCCACTTATGGACGCGTGCGGTTTCATACCGAAGGAGTGCGCCAATACTTAGCGGCATCGTGGTTTCGCGTGCGCCATGAGCAAGGGTGCCCGCCACGTGATTTGCTCGGTGTCTTTTTCATTCAGCGTTACGGGCGTACTGTCATCAATCCAACCCTGACAACTGTGGCTGCGTGGTTGGCGCCCTACGTGCCAGAGCTGATGGACGCCGTTCTGGCACACAATCCAGAAATTTTACCGGATGAAGGTGATCCGCAGGCCATTCCTGTGGACATTCGCAAGCGTGTCTTGCGCGATTATGCGTCCCGGTACGCAGGCCGAAAGCGGACGGGACACAGTTTCGATCGGAATGGGTTGCGCCGTTTCGCACACGAAGATTTGGCGGAGACGATTAACGAACTGCTTTTGGACAAAGCGACCCCGCATGACATCCGCACCATGCTGTTGGATGTCGTCGAATTGCGCAAAATTCAGGGGTGTGTGGAAATCGTATCTGCCATCGCATTGGACAAGAATGAATTGAGTGATGTCCGCGTGGACGCTCTTGGTGCATTACGGGCGTGCGGAGCCACGGATGAATTGCGTAAAGTTTACGCCCAGTTGCTGAAAGCCAAGAAAGTCCCAAACCGTTTATACGGATGGGCTATCTATGAGCTTTTCCCAGTGGCCATCGAGGCGGACGAACTGCTCGCCTTGATCCAAAAGGCGCAAACGATATTTGCTCCACCCTTTAAACATATCGAAGACTTGCTTGAGCGGCGTCTGAATCAGACACATGAGACCAAACAATTACAGGTGTTGATTCCGACACTCTTGGATTGGGTGAAGCCTTCTGCTCAGAGAAAAGGAAACAAGCTTGGGCCTACGTTCTGGCTGTATGGCAGTTTGTGTATTTGCATTGATAAATGGCTGGAACAGTCAAATGATGCCCCCGATTGGATGTTCGCGGCCCTGAAACTCATTGAGGACCAGCCGGGTGGGGACTACGGCGAAAGAAACTCTATTGCTGGCATCCGCGCCAGTTTGGGCGAAAAGCCGCAGACGTTCCGTAAGGTGTATTTCGAACACCGTCACACGGACTACGCAGCGCAGCATGAAGATGGGGATATCTATTATTATCAACTTCGGTGTTATCACGAATTGTTCGAACTCGTTTATGATGACGTTCCGTGGCTGTTGGATATGGTCGATCAAACCCAAGATGATCGGCTGCGCTTTACCGCGTTCAATGCTGCAGTGGACCTGTCACATGTCAATGGGCTCGAATATAAGAATGCCGAAAAACTGGAACAACGAGCAAAATCGCACCCGCAATTGATAGATCACTGGCAAAAGGTCATCACGCCCCGACCGCGAAGGGTTTGGGAATACATGAACGAATTGAGAGGGTGGACAGGCAAGCTGAAAAAGCGGTGGCGGCGTGTCAAAGCGCAAGAGTACTTTTTGCCCCGCCTGCCAGATATTACTGTTTGCAAGAATTCAAGTGACTTGGCGGGTATGTACGATTGGATGCGCCATTCGGGTCACACGTATTCCGCCCGTGACCCCGAAAGCCTTGAGCCTCTGTTCGGCCAACAAGGGGTGGATGCCTTTCGTCAAGGCTTGAAAGTCTTTTGGAAAACTTGGGAGGTCTCGACGGACAAGCCGGGCGGACCTACCAAGGTGGGAGACCATATGGCATTGGTGGGCGTGGCCTGTGAGGTTGCTGACGGTTTCGATTTTTTCGTTATTGACCAAGACACAGCAGAGCGGCTCACACGCCTTGCTTTTAAGGAGCTACACCTACCGTCATGGTTCCCAGAACTGCTCCGTCACCATGAAGCCGTGGTGAAGGCCATTGTTTTCCCGTGGCTGGAAAGCGACATATCCATCGAACAAGACAGTCAAGCTCACCCGTCGATTTTATCGGACATCGTGATGTCTTCTCCCGAAGTCGTCAGCCTGTTTTACGACTTCGTATATAAGAACGCGGCCCGAAACATGCCGATGGCAATCAATGTTCGCCGTAATGTGGTGCGCATGTTGGCCGAGCATAATGGGGGCAATAAGCTTGCCGAAATGGCCGGCTCCTATCTCCGAAACAAAAGGGCGCTTACCCCGCTTCATCTTTATTGGTTAGCTATTTGGTTTCAAACGGATGCTATTCCTGCTCTTGACTGGCTGGAAAGTCGACTATCCAAACTGAGTGAGAAGTGCGCGAAAAATGCGGTGATCACGTTTACATCCATGCTCGACACATTCCATTCCGGTGACGCGGTTATTCCGGTAACACCAGCTTACAAATGCGTGCCCGTTATGCGCAGATTTATTCCAATCATTCACCACTATTTACCGAGTGAAGAAGCACCGGAGCACCATGGCTGCTTCAAACCGGACCGCAAGGATTACGCCTATACATTCCGTGGGACCTTGGTAGGCGCCTTGGCTGATATCCCCGGGGATGGGGCGTACCATGCATTGTTGGAAATTCGCGATCAGACAGAAGATCCCTACGAACGGGATTGGATGACCAAACGAGCGGACGACAAAATTGGACGTGACGGTCAAAATGCTTGGGTTCCCTGTGATGTTCTTGAATTTGAAAACAAGCACGAACATGCCCCGCGCACAGCAGATAACTTGTTCGACATCGGTCAAAAACGCCTGATCGAAATCAAAGATAAGTTGGAGCGGGGCGACACAAGCCTACGAGACCTTTTTGACGTCAAAACCGATGAAAGCCTGTTGCAAAAATACATGGCAGAACGGCTGGGAGAGCTGGCACGAGGACGGTATTCGGTGGTGCGTGAAGCCGAGGTCGATAACGAAAAAGAACCAGATATTCGCCTGTTGTTTGCAGACATCAACTCAACCACCATCGAAATCAAATGGGCACACAAATGGCGCTTGGTTGAACTGGAGGAGGCCCTGACGGATCAGCTTGTCAGTCAATATCTCAAGGCAGAAGACAGTGGCCATGGCATTCTGTTGGTCGTTAATGCGGAAAACGGGAAAACTTGGTCGAAACGAGGTATGAAACAGAACTTTAGTTTTGATGCACTCCTGAATCACCTGTCTGTAATGGCTCACGAAATTGAGCGAACGACGCCGGGTGTGTCGCGATTGGAAATTATCGGGATTGATGTATCTCGATGAATACTTTTGCGAAGAACGCTGCAATCGACACAAAGCAACTCTCCCTTACATCCCCGTGTTGCTGAAGCCGCAAACGTTCAAAAAAATCTGGTGATCAAAGATTTGAGCTATTCATTTGGCTGAATCCGTTCCGCAATACGATCCGAGGCCATCTTCAAGTTATTGATGTCATGATGCGTGTACCTTAGTGTGGTTCTAGGGCTGGTATGGCCCAGCATTTTTCCGATGTCGGCCAGCGGTGTCCCCATGGCAAGGCCCATTGATGCAAAAGTGTGTCTCAAGTCGTGAAAGCGTAGTTGTCCTTGCGGAAAACCTTTCTTTTCCCGAGCGCGATCACGGACTTTTACCCAAACCTTCGAGGTTTGGGTATCCGATAATGGTTCGTCTAAATTCCGTCCATGGAAAACGAAATCACGGCCATCTTCCACTTCGTACTGTGGTCGGATCAATTCGATGGCGGCAGCGGGGAGTATCACCGTTTTAATGCCGGTACCCTCCTTGATCACCTTGCCGGTTTTGTGTTCGTGGCGCTGAAAAATCAAAACGCCACGGTCGAGGTCAATTTGATGGTGTTTGAGTTTGCGGAGTTCACCCTTGCGCGCACCTGTTAGCAAGGCAAGCCGGATAACATCCAGCGCGTATCCTGTCACAACACCTTTTGATTCTTGTGCCTCTTCTTCAATGGCCTCCCACATTTGCTTCAGGTTTTTCTCTCGCAAAGCATTATCGACCAAATTTTGTTTGGGTAGTTTCAGATGCTTGGATGGATCTGGGAAGTCATCGTCCAAAATTTTTGTGAGTTTCGCCCAAGAGAGAATGCTGGAGACGACCTCTCCACACCGCCGGGCCGTTGTTGGGCGTGTCTTGGCAATTCCATCGACCATGTCCTGAATGTCCTCTTTGGATAGGATATGGACTTGGATCTCGCCAAGCACGGGAAGGATATCTTTGCGCAGCCAACGTTCAGCGTCATAGCGGTATTTGTCACCCAGATCGGCATTTTCGGCGATATAGCGATTTGCGAACTGGGAAAAGGTGTCCTCTTTCGGATCCTCAGCAGCGACCTTTATGGCTTTGTAGCGCTCCTTTTCAATTAGACGATGTTCAGAAGGGTCAATATGGTTCGCTACTTGACCGGCAAGGTTCTTCACTGTTGTACGCACGTCTTCCAGTTTGAGACTCTTAGCGTCTCCAATGGTCATACGGCGCTGCTGTCCGAGCGCATTTCGGTAGTAAAAGACGAACCTTTTCGTTCCGGAGGGGCGAATTCTGAGGCCGAATCCAGCCTGATCAATATCCCAGATCGTGTAATCGCTCGTTTTTGGCTTTGCGGCAGCGATTACCGCCTTCGTGATCCGCTCACCTTCGCGTTTTCGTCCCATTTTCGCACCTAAAACCAAAGAAACCGTGGGTAGCTATTGGGTAGCAAAATATTTGCAATCAACACATTCCTCTGAAAAGGCTTCGGAGAGCGCTTCAGACCCAATAACGTTATTTTACAAGCAAATATAAGCTGTTATTTTTAGGCGGCAAGTGGTCGGAAGTGATTTAGACGACCTTGAAATAAGATAACAACTGGTTCAATCCCAGTCGTGCCCACCATGTTAAGGCTTCAGGGAAACCTGGAGCCTTTTCTTAATGCTAAGGTTCGTGAACTGGGATTGATCTTTTTGTTGGGCCGACCAGACATAAAAGGTGCGAACACAACGTGTCCGCGGGCGTGCCCACCATGCCCCCCTAGGGAAACCAAGGCCTTTTCTTTTTGCGCTTATGGCTGGCTAGCTATTGGGTAGCAAAATAATTGCAAAAAACAGTAAATTTTGTGCCTTAGGAACATGCAAAGCCCATATGTTCTTCACCCAACCTGTCGAAATTTCCGACTGGTTGAACATGTGCATTTTCAGCACAAGTTGAGTTGCACTTGACGTGAGAATCCAGCGACCAGAGATGGGGGCAAGTTCAAATGAACGGCAGAACACCTGCAACCGTCTTCGTCGCGGGCCTGCAAGCCAACACCGCAACGCCAAAATCAAAGGAGGAATAATCGAAAAAAGCCGCGTAAATTATCCGAGCTCCAGAGGCGCGAGGGGCAGGCGATTCTAACCTAAAGCAGCCTTAGCTACATTTCATAGACACCCAAAACGATATTGACTTTGGGTATCAAACTGGAATGAAATGACTTGAGATTAAGAATGGTTCTCAAAAGTGTCAGGGTCTGATAGTGTAGGCATTTACGGGTAGTGCTTTTGGGCAATTGTTTTGATGCATGACCATAGGGCTGTTATCCGAAGGCATCACGATAGAGTAACGAGGGACTGTTTTTATGACAAAGACCACATTGAATTTAGCGGACCTAAAACCAGGGCAGGAAGGTGTTATTGCCGGCATCAATGGTGATCTCGATTTGAAGCGCCGCTTGTCTTCCATGGGCATTGTCCGTGGTGTGAAGGTTTCTTTGGGCCAAAAGGCACCACTTGGAGATCCGTGCACATATGAAGTTTTGGACTACATGTTGAGCCTGCGCAAAAGCGAAGCTGAAAAAATTCAGCTTCAAGACGCTGACGAATAGGCTTTTGCCTGAACGAACACCTAAACGAACTTGCGCGAAATATAAAACCTAAAGAATAGGTAGGGCATGAGCAACAAAACCATTACCGTCGCCTTGGTTGGGAATCCCAACGCAGGCAAGACAACGCTATCGAACGCATTGACAGGGTCCAAAGACAGTGTCGGCAATTATCCGCGTGTGACTGTTTCCAAACGGGAAAACACCATCGAATACAAGGGTTGGACGATCAACCTGGTGGATTTACCAGGCATTTACTCATTGACCTCCCAGTCCCCCGAAGAACGCATTGGACGTGATTTTATTCAAAATGAACGCCCTGACATCGTGCTGAACGTATTGGACGGCGGGACGTTGGACCGCAGCCTGTTTTTGACCACGCAGTTGATCGAAATGGGCCGCCCACGGGTTTATGCGTTGAACATGGCCGACGAAATGCTGCAAAAGGGCTATGAAATTAGCACCGATGATCTCAGTTCCATGCTTAATGGCGCAGTGGTAAAAACCGTTGCCACAAAAGGTGAAGGCCTGACAGATTTGCTGGACGCCATTGTCGCACGTGCTCAAAGTGGTTTGGAAGACAAGCCCATGGGCATTCCATATGACCATCATTTGGAAGAAGCCATTGAACGCGTACAAGGCCTGATTGCGGACCTCCACCCTGGTAAGTTGGAAGCACGACAAAGCCGCTGGTTAGCGATCAAGCTGCTAGAAGGCGACAATGATATGCTCAAGCGTGAAGATGATCATGAGCAGCTGATCGAAATGGTCCGCCGTGAACGCTTCGACTTGGCAAAATCGCACAGTGAAGATGTGGAAACCATGTTTGCCGACAGTCGCTATGGCTTTATCCACGGCCTGATGTCCGAAGCCCGCACACGTACAGTTGAGCCGGGCAAGCGCATGGCAACCACCAAAATGTTGGATTCAGTGCTGTTGCACCGGACATTGGGGCTGCCGCTGTTTTTGGGGCTGATGTGGTTGATGTTTGAAACCACGTTTACGGTCGGGGCTTACCCGATGGATTGGATCGATGGGGCCGTTGGCTTCATTTCTGACCTTGTGGCAGGGATACTGCCCGATGGCATGGTCAAAGACTTGATTGTCGAAGGCATCATTGCCGGTGTTGGTGGGACAATTATTTTCTTGCCCAACATTGTCATCTTGTTCTTCTTTCTGGCCTTTTTCAGCGAAACGGGATACTTGGCGCGTTCAGCCTTTTTGCTGGATCGCTTCATGCACTCTTTTGGTCTGCATGGCAAAGCGTTCATTCCGCTGGTCATGGGCTTTGGCTGTAACGTGCCGGCGATTATGGCAACGCGCACCATTGAAAGTGACCGCGCGCGCCTCATCGCCATTTTGATCAATCCGTTTATGGCCTGTACGGCTCGTTTGCCGGTGTTTATTTTGTTCGCGGGCGCGTTCTTTGCCCAATGGGCCGGGACCATTGTGTTCTTGATGTACATGTTGAGCATTCTGATCGCGTTTGGTGCAGCCGTGTTCTTGGGCCGCTTTGTGGTTCATGGCGCAAGCGAACCGTTTGTGATGGAATTGCCCCCCTATCGCATGCCGTCCTTGCGTGCGGTGGTGTACCACATGTGGGAAAAAGCAGCCGACTTCCTGCGCAAGGTTGCAGGCATCATTTTCATCGGCTCCATCGTATTGTGGTTCTTGCAGGCCTTTCCGAAAGACGTGAATTGGTCCCAAGACTACGAAGGCCAAATTGCCGTGTTGGAAGCTGCACCTGAAAGTGAAGTGCGCGACGCCGCCCTTTCGAAGCTTGAGCTTGAAATGGGCCGTGAGCACCTGGAAAAAAGCTATCTTGGCCGTGCGGCCTTGACCGTTTCGCCCATATTTGAGCCCTTGGGCTTCAATTGGAAAGATACGGTCGCCATTTTGACGGGCATCGTTGCGAAGGAAGTCGTGGTGGCCAGTTACGCGGTGATATACTCTCAGGGCGAAGACGCCACCGAAGAAAGTGACAGTCTTCGCGATGCTCTGTCAGCAACCATGAACCCACTTGTGGCCTTTGCCTTTATGGTTTTTGTGTTGATTTATGTACCGTGCTTAGCGACTATTGCGGTGATCAAGCGTGAGGCTGGCAGCTGGAAATGGGCTGGGTTCTCAGTCGGGTTTTCGATGTCATTGGCATGGCTTCTGGCGTTTGCCATAGTCTCAATTGGACGGGTGATTGCGTAAATGGATAGCATGATGGAAGGCATTATTTTGACGGCCGTGTTTGGCGCTTGTGTCGTATACATTACGCGCAAAGGCATTACGCGGTTTTCGGGAAATGGTGGATGTTCAAGCAGTTGCAGCGGCTGTAGCTCTGACAAGGATACATCCTCTTGCAGTACTGACCCTGTACAGATCGAAGAGCCGCCACGTTCTTCCTAAGGCCTTCTGCCCCATATAACAAAGGCCCGAAACCTTGCGGTTTCGGGCCTTTTGTGTGCGTGTGTATGCGTTCTTAAGGGTGCTTTATAGGCAGCTTTCGCCCTGACAGTGATGGACCTCAATATTCACATGGCTTAGCTGTGTATGGTGCGCCAGCAACGCTTTGTAGTGTGCTGGGTCTTGGGGGAAGTGAGTGACCACTGCGACCACACCAGCCCATTTCCCCGGTGCCAATTGCCAGATGTGCAGGTCACAAACACGGTTGTCGGCATCGGCTTCGATGTCCGTCTGTATGGCACTGGCTAAGCTGTCATCCGTGTTGCCATCCAGCAAGACACTGCTGGTGTCACGAAGTAAGCCATATGCCCATTTTGTGATGACCAAGGCCCCGACGATGCCCATGATGGGGTCCATCCAGGTCCAGCCCATCATTTTACCACACACCAGCGCGACAATGGCCAACACCGACGTTAAAACATCGGCCATGACGTGCAAGTAGGCCGCCCGCAAGTTGTGGTCTTGTGCGTGGTTGTGATGGTCGTGATGGTCGTGAACGTGGTCATGGCTGTGCGAATGGGCTTGGTGGTGGTCGTGAGCATGGTCATGGCCATGATCATGGCCATGATGTCCGTCGCCATGCAACAACCACACACTTGCCAAATTCACGACCAAACCAATGCCCGCCACCACAATGGCTTGGTCAAAGGAAATCGGTAGCGGGGTGATGATGCGATGAACCGATTCCCAAATCATCATCAACGCGACCACGCCCAACAAAAGTGCACTGGAATACCCCCCCAATACAGTGACCTTACCCGTGCCGAACGAAAAGCGTTTTTCGGCGGCATTTTTTTTGGCATACCAATAGGCAAACAGCGTAATGGCAAGCGCAGCACTATGACTGGCCATATGCCAGCCATCGGCCACCAATGCCATAGAATTGAAAAGTGTTCCGGCAACGATTTCTACCACCATGGTCACGGTGGTCAGCGCCAAAACGTAAAAAACGCGTCGCTGTCCAGTTTCAATTTGTTGATTGTCTAGGTAGTCGTGGCTGTGTTGCCACTGGTGCATGTTATCGACGTGCATGAATGTATCCCCGGTTAGAAATTCCGGGGCGAACATACCGCAAATGCGAATTAGTTGCAATGTTCGGCACTGGGGAAACCTGAGGTGAATACAGGTTATTGTGTGGTTGAGTCTGGGTTTGTGGGGGGGTCTGCCTTAAGAGCTAAGTCCTCATTCATGACCTTGGAATGTTTCAACACAATGTAGCTCAGCGGCAACAGGTGCAAGATCAGTGCGCTGCCAACCAACACATCGCCAAAATGCCACAAGGGGCCAAGGGGCAGGAAGGGCCCCACCAATGTTAATGCGACAAAAAACAGACGAAAGCGTTTGGTGTTGGTGCCACCCAAAAATTCAAAACAGCGTTCTGAAAAATGCGCCCAGTTAACGATGGTGGTAAAGGCAAACACGATCAAGCATGTCGTCACCAAAATTCGGCCTGTGTCGCCTAAGAAATGTGTGAACGAAGACACCGTCAAGAATGCCCCGGTGGTGTCAAGCCATTGGTCTGCGGTCAAAATCACCAATGCGGTGGTGGTGCACACGATCAAGGTATCGGCAACGGGGACGGCAGCCGCCATATAGGCGCTCCGGGCGGGGTGGTCTTGGTTTGCACCTTGCCAAAACGGTGTGATGCCAATGCCGGACCCATGCGAAAATACCCCGCGCGAAACCCCATATTGCAAGGTTTCTAAAACGGCATAGCCTGCCACGCCACCCGCAACGGAATAAGGGTTAAAGGCATAATAAAAAACGGAGCCCAGGGCGTTTAAGGTTTGGGCTTCACTAAACAATAAAATGGACCACCCGCCCAGCAGGTAGCCTAAAATCATCCACGGTGCGATGGTGAACGACAGTTTTAAAATGCTTTTGTAGCCACCGATGACGACCAAGGCCACGGCCGTTGCCAGCAAGACGGCAACGGTCATGTTTGACAGGCCGATTTCACCGGAAATGGCATGCGCGACGGAGTTCGCCTGGATTAAGTTGGCCGTAACCATGCCTTTGATCATCAAGACTCCGGCGAGACCGGTTGCCAGCCATTTCCAGCGCTCTTTGACCAAGCTCACCACATACAACATTGGCGTTGCAAACAGTTCCGGGTTTTCACCTTTGCGGGCTAACTTGACCGCCCAATACGCCGAGGTCATGCGAAATGACATTCCAGCCAAGGCCGATACCCACATCCAAAACAACGCCCCCGGGCCACCAAGGTGTATGGCTGTGCCGACGCCTGCTAAGTTGCCGACACCGACCGTCGCGGCCAGGGCCGCGAAAAAAGCGTGATGGTGGGCGACGGTGCGTTCATCCGCATGGGGGGCATCAGGGCGAAATCGGCTGAAAACGGACCGAACCTCAGCCCACATGCCTTTGAAGGCGGCACCACGCGTTGCAATGAAAAACAGGATTCCCAGCTCGATGTAAATGAACGCTAAAAAAGGGTTCCACAGCCAAGACGATAGCGCTTCCATGGGGGTGACATCCTGCAAACAGCAAAAAACAATCTATAGTAAGGCGTCCCTGATCGGGCAACTCTCTGGCCAAAGACATTGAAGAGACATAGCACGGTCATTGGGAAATGTGATTAATTATTTTGGCTGGCGGGTCGGAGCTGAGCAAATCTTCTTGTTTTTGAGTATCCGCAAGTTATGCTGAGCCCTCATCCTACTGTTAATATTGATCTTCAAGCATTATGTCCTCAGCGTTAAAGTCTGCGTGAAGAGTTTGTGAATAGCTTATGAAGTTAATTGTTATCTCTCTAATAATCCTTGCTTTGGGGCTGTCAGGGTTGGCGGCATGGTGGTGGTCCGTCGCGGAGCTCATGCGTGGCTTTGCCCCCTTGGCTATGTTGGCGATTGGCGCCATTAGCGTTGTTGCGGGCATTCAAAAGCTTCCGGCTGTGACCGTTGCGGGTGGCGCGCAAGACAGTGGTTCTGGCGATGCGCTTGCTTCAAACCAAAAGGCTATTGGATCTTTCTTTTTAAAAGAAGACTGGTGGGCCGTGTGGCTGGGTTTGACATTTACAGTGTTTGCCCTGGCAACCTTCGCCACCAGCACGGATGTTTTGCAAGCTTTGGCCGTGCATCCCGGTAGCCTGAAATGGCAATCGTTGCCTGAACTTTTTGCCCATTTTGGTGAACACGTTCACTTATATGCCATACAATTTTGTGTGTGGGCCTTTTTCTTGGGCGTTGCCTGCCGGGTTATGGGGATCGAGTTTTGGACCTTTGTCAGGGGCTTTGGCGTTTTGTACGGGCTGTCCATTGCGGTATTTTCTGTTAGTGGTTGGCATGGTGCGGCGCAATTCAACCTTGAACCACCATTGGTGGCTTTGGTCGTTGGACTGGTCTTGGCCAACACGGTGCGCATCCCCCCCTGGGTAAGCGCTGCGCTGCGGGTTGAGTTTTTTGTCAAGTTGGGCATTGTTTTTTTAGGGGCAACGTTCCCGATCACATTGGTGCTAACGGCAGGACCCGTTGCCATTGGCCAAGCCACGGTGATTTCGTTGATCGGGTGTTTAACCATTTATTTCACGGCGACGCGTTGGTTCGGCCTGGATAGGCGCTTGGCGGCTGTGATCAGCGTTGGTGGCTCGGTTTGTGGGGTCAGTGCGTCCATGGCGATTGCGGCGGCTGTTGGGGCGACCAAAGACCATATCTATGCGTCTGTGACGTTGGTGGTCGGTTGGGCGCTGGTGATGATTTTATTTTTGCCGTTTGTGTCGCAGGCTTTGGGGCTGCATCCCGGTGTTGCCGGGGCCTGGATTGGGACATCCGAATTTGCCGATGCGGCTGGTTTTGCTGCGGCTGCTTCTTATGGAAAAATGGCTGGAAACGAAGAAGCTGCCTTAAAATCCTTTACGCTGATGAAAGTGATTGGGCGAGATCTCTGGATTGGCATCTGGGCCATGGTATGGGCCTTGGTTGCAACGACGGTTTGGGACCGTGAAAGCAAAGAAGGCGAAGCCCAAAAACATGGGGCAAGCAAAGTTGACCCTGGTGAAATCTGGCGTCGGTTCCCTAAATTTGTGATCGGCTTTTTTGCGGCGTCCATCATCGTAACGCTGGCGACCAGCGGTTACAGCGAACAAGAGATTGTGAAAACCGTCAAACCGGCTTTGCTGGACCCCATCAATGCCATGCGCAGTTGGGCCTTTATCTTTTGCTTTTTGGCCATTGGTATGACCACGCGGTTTCGTGACTTGCATGCCGTCAATTGGCCGACGTTCAGTGCCTTTTCCATTGGCGTGGCGGTGAACGTTGTGGCGGGCTTTATCTTGTCTGTTTACATCTTTGGTGAATATTGGGCGCGAATGTGAGCGATTGTGCCGCCGCCCCGGCCTGCATGACGTGTCAAAGCTTCGTCGATGATGCTGAGGCTTTGGAGCGCGAAATTGCGGGGGTGAATATCCTCTCGTCTGCCTATGGCTCGGTGCGTGCTGATACAGGCTGGTGTCGCCGCTGGGATCGTTTTTGTGTTTCCGCATCTGTGTGTGATGAGTATCAGAGCCGCAATTGAGCCAAGCCCCCCTATGTCATCGGGCATAGCAATGAAAATCATTATCAATTACATAGGCTTGTGCATTTTTTTATTTATTAATTAACTCGCGTTTTGTGCCGTTTCGTCGTAATAATATCACTCCCTGTTTTGGGTGAGTGTTGTCGTCGAACATTGTGCATTGCGAAATATTCGCTAAGTGATGTAGTTTAGGTGCGCTCACTGGCAAAATAGGTGAGCTTTTGCCTGTGTGTGGTGATGTATTGTGTTATATCGAATGAGATATAATAGCTTGGTTGCTGAGAGCGAATGTACCTTAGGGATTGAGGTCTCTGTGTTTTTTAGAGGGTTGGATTTATGAACGTAGTCATCTTTGGCTTGCTGGCTGTCTCTTTGGGTTTGTGGGGCATGTCTGTTTGGTGGTGGTCTGTTGCGGAACTTTTGCGCGGCCTGATCCCGATTGTTTTGGTGTTTGTAGGCGTTGTTTCTCTTGCGGCTGGTGTTTCAAACATTCGCAAAGAAAAAGAAGCCGATGATGAAGATCTCATTGAGGGCGAAAGCTGATCCAGATGAGCGAATACAGCGATTGGGAAGTCGACGAAAAGCCTGAATTACCTGAAAACTGTGGAATTGAATTGCGCCAGTACCTGTTTTTCGTTGGGGCTGCAGCACTTCTAATTCTCATCGGTACCTATTGGGTAACCAATTACTACAATCCTAAGGTTCATAATCAGACGTTTATGAGCTCCTTGGGCGTGGGTGGTAGTGGTCAGGGGAAACGCACGACAGATGCTGTCAATGCGCCTTCGAATGTCCAGCAAGGCGCTGGTAATGTTCAGGCGCAGCCGAGGGCTGGCACGCGGAATTTTGTTCCCAATCAAGCGATGGCGCAAAATGTTGCCCACCGTGATTTTGCCTCCGTTGCGATGCAGATGCGTGGCAGTGTGGTGAATATTTCAACGGTTGGGGATGTCGGCGCAGCCATTGCCGCGAAAAAAGAAGGGCAGAACAGTCCGTCCAAAGTTGCTTTTGCCAATCCCTTTTCACCGCGTATGAGCGCCAGCACGGGTTCAGGCGTCATTGTGCGCGATGACGGCTACATCATTTCCAATTATCATATTATTCGCGGGTCAAATGCAGCCGTTGTGACAGTCTTTACGCGTGATGGGACGCAGCGTTACAAGGCAAATATTGTCAAAATCGATGAAACCATGGATTTGGTGCTGTTGAAAATCAACACACCGGGGCCGCTGCCGACCGCACGGTTGGCCGACAGCTCAACAGTCCGTGTTGCGGATGAAGTCATCGCCATTGGGTCTCCGTTTGGTTTGGATCAAACCGTTAGTCGGGGGATTGTGTCTGCGTTGCGTAAGTCTTTGGCGATTGAAGGCGTCACCCATTCTGACTTGCTTCAGACGGATGCTGCCATCAACCAGGGTAATTCCGGTGGTCCGTTGATCGGTGCAGACGGTATGGTCGTGGGCATCAATACGGCGATTTATACGCCGACTGGCGCTTTTTCAGGAATTGGCTTTGCTATTCCATCCAACCAGGTTCGCAAATTCATGCTCGACGAATTGGGACGTCCGCTACAGGCGCCGCGTTCGTTCAATGCAGCAGCACAAACGACAGCTCAACCAGCCCCCGTTATTGCAGCGTCTTCTACACCGCCCGGCAATCACCAAAATGATGGCCGCGCTAAAATGGCGTGCACCACGTGTCACCAAATGACGGGTGGGCAAACCGTGGCCTTTTGGCCTGTGGCCCAGCCCAACACACAGCAGCCGGCACCGGTTATTCGGGCGAACAGCAAAACCCCGGGTAATCACAAAAATGACGGACGCGATAAGATGGCTTGTAACTCATGCCATCAAATTAAGGGCCAACCCGCTGGGCAGGCTGCGGCTTTACAATTCACCAAGCCGACGCCAAGCATGGTGATGAACGTTGCAACCCCCCAACCCGGTGAGGGGCAAGGTGGCACCCAAGGTGGTGTTAAGGCCTTTGGTGTTCCAGGTGCAAACTACATGTTCATGGGTGCTGGCCTGATGCCAGTGAGTGCGGCTTTAGCAGAACGATTGAACCATCCTCAAGACCGCGGTGTGTTTGTCAGCCAGGTGGTGCCGGGTTCCCCGGCGGCGCAAGGTGGCTTGCAAGCGGGCGATATCGTTTTGAAAGTTGGTGGCCGGCGCGTTTGGGCTCCGGGGCAGCTTGGGTCTTTGATCAAGGACATGACCGCAGGTGAATTGCTGCGTCTTGGCGTAAAACGCGATGGCAGCCGTTTTGATATCGAAGTCGCCGTCAGCAAAATGCCAACTGGCACAATGCAAAGCCCTGTTTCTGCCGTCACGCCTGCACGTGCGGTTCCCAATGAGTTCAATTGGCGCGGCATGAACATTGAAAGCTTCGTACCCGTTGGTTTGCCCGGTGCTTTGGGTGAGCCTGGACGCAAAGGGGCCGAGCTGGACGGCGTGGCAAAAGGCTCAGCCGCAGAAAAAGCAGGTCTGAAAACGCGTGACATCATCTTGCAGGTCAATGGTGAAACGGTTGGTACGCCAGCTATGTTTGACAAGGTGACGCGCAAAGCCAAGGGTCAAACGTCTATTTTGGTTCAGGTCATGCGTAATGGTCGTGAATTCTTCGTTGTGTTGCCTTAGGGCGCATGTGTTAGGGCATAAGGGTACTTTGTCGTGAGCTTAGGTAGTAAAAACAAGGCGATGGCTAGGCGTGCGTTGTTGGGGGGGAAGACCCCGTTCGATGACGTGTCCGCATCTACGTCTTCTCCGTGGGATAAAAAAGCCACGCTGCCTGCATTTGCCCAGTCAAAAAGGCCAATGCCCAAAGCTGGCCCTTCAGCTAAAGCTGGTCATATGACCACGATGAAGGAAGATTCTTCTTCCGAAACAGCATTGAAAAACAATGCGGGCGCCTGGTCGAATACCTCTGCGCAGTCTGACCAAGACAAGGCACGCAATACGGCGCCTGTAGAGTTGTCTGACCTGTATGATGACGCAGGCCATAAAGTGTTGAGCGTAGAAGAAAAAGACGCCCTTTTCGACGACTGGGATGACGCCCTTCAATTGTCCCCCTGGATGACTGTTGGTATGGAAGGGGGGGGGGAACCTGCACCGCAGATGCGCCCTGCAAATTCCCTTCGCACGTCTTCTCATGAGGCTGATTTTCATGAGGCTGGTTCTCATGAAACTGGGGAAACTTCGCCAGCATCAAACGCAGTGTTTGAAAATGCAGCACCGCGCGTAACATCCTCGTGTGTGACAACGTCCTCTGATACGGAAAAACACGAAACACAGGCGGCCTCAACGCAGAGTATGAAGGTTAACTTTAAATCGAAAAGCCTTGCAGAGCGTAAGGCAAGTTCAAGCCAAAATCGTGATGACACCCATTCTACAGTTTGGGGGAATTCGTCCCAAACCAATTCCAATTCATCGCACGAATGAGCTGATTACTTGGTGAAGTTATGAATGCAGATATGACAGATATGAGCACGACCGATACGACAAATTCT